>JAAYUJ010000248.1 GCA_012517775.1 Deltaproteobacteria bacterium | reverse complement strand
GGCCTGGGGGTTGGCCTTCTCCGCCAGCAGCCTGGCGGTGACGATTCCCGTGGAATCCCTCACGATCTTCACTTCGATTTCCGGGTGCTGTTTCTTGAAGGATTCGAGGTAACGCGGGATCTGATCGTCTTCAAGGGCGGTGTAGACGAGAATATCCCCTGCTTCGGCAAGGGGAAGTGAAATGGTGGCAAGGGCAAAGATCGCTGCACAAAAAAAATAGAAAACGGCTTGATGTCTGACACTCATGGTCTCTCTCCTTCATTAGAGGGATGGGGATGAGCTACCGGGGGTAACTTCCGCCATTACTAGCCGTCTCGAATATACAGGTCCCTTGTTACAGCTGTGTGGCATTTGCATAACAAGAGCGCGAAGAACGGGCGATGAGGGACCTGCCTCTTCATCCCTCATGAAGCAGGACCGGTGGAGCACTGGATGCGGTCCGCTGAGGGGCGATCCATGCATCGCCGCTACAGGTTCTTTCTTTCAAACCAGGCGAACAGCCCGATATACAAAGCGCATATGACAGGGATGATCGACCAGTGGGAAACACCAAGCGCTGCCGGTAGCCCGATCTTCCCGTAGTCCTTCCAGGCGAGCACAGTGGTCGTAAGATAGGGGTACAACTCGGCGTAGAGCGCCGCGCCGCCCAACATGCCCGCAATGGCGAAGATCGCATGCCAGCGCCCCTCACCCAGAGCGCCAATGGACGTTCCAGGACAGAAGCCCATGACCGCCCATCCGGCACCGAACAGTATCCCGCCCAGCACTACCGCACCGATGTTCATGGGCTTGTGACTCAGTTTCAAGACCCCCAGATCGCTTAGAAGATGGATACCGATCATCCCGACCAGAATCGCCGAGAGCATGAACTTGAGGATTGTCATGTCCTGCAGCAGCATGGCCCCGACCTGCTTGTCGAACCGCAGCACTCGCCCCTTTTGCAGCAGAAAGCCGAACAGGAATCCGGTCAGTAAACCCAGGTGTTGCTCATTCATTTCTCTCCTCCCCCATAGACAAGATGTGCAACAAGGACACCCGTGCCGAAGAACAGGGCCAGGGCAACAAAACCACTCAAGGACAGTTGCATGAGACCGCTCAGACCATGACCGCTCGGACATCCATCCGCCAGTCGAGCTCCAAACATGGCCACGATTCCCCCAAGAAAGGCGGCGGCAGCTCTCTTTGCACCTGAGGGTCCGAAGCGTCTTTCCCATGTCGGAGGCACGCGCTCCATCTTGAAGCTCCTGTCGGTTAATGAAGAGACCGCGGCACCCAGAAATATGCCCAATACCAGCATGAACTGCCAGTCGACCTTGACCTTCTCCTTCGTGTAGTATGTGTTGGCGGCGACGTGATCCGGTGCAATGCTCCTTTCAATGAGGCCCGCGGCGCGGACGAAGGTCGTCGATGCTCCGAGATAACTCGTTTTTCCGAGCCAGATCGTTGTTGCATAGGCTGAAGCGATTGCCAGAAGTCCCACAAGCGCTCCAGCAAGGTAGGGGTTCCAGCCCCCATCATCGGGTTTACGTTTCATCGGCAGGTCCTCCTTTCATTCGACCATCCTCTGCTTTTCAGTTGCATGACGTACTGCCGTCACCTTTCCAAGAATCACTCCAACGCATATTTATGAGAACAGCAAGTGGGAATGTCAACAAGCGCGCCCGCAGGGTGGACACATGCCGGCCAGTAAAACCTCTGAAGCCACGCAATCTTGACACCAGCTTCACACTGCGGTAACAAACGCCTCCAGATCTTGGGGTTTTCCGATTTGTCGACGGCCTCTCTATCGGCACAAGCCGTCAGAATCGATGTACTGTTGCAGTTGATGAGAATTCACAATCCCGGTCCATCCAAGGGGGCGGCTGTCTTGGTGTGTCACCAGTTAAGGCGGGAAACTCGATGAGGGGATCTTGCGAAAAGACCTCTTGATATCACCGATAGTGTCCACCCTCTGTTGTGAGGCAAAAAACAGTCGTTCATTTTCATGGGTCAGGGCGTCCCGAAGAGACTTGAAAGAGTGCTTCCTCCGATCGCAGGAGAACTTGTGATGGAAAGGAGCTCGAATCACGGTCACGGGCGATCATCTCAATCCGCTGGAATCTGGGCTGTCGATCATTCCAACGCAGGAGCACCCGGTTGATGGACGCTCTCT
>JAAYUJ010000024.1 GCA_012517775.1 Deltaproteobacteria bacterium | reverse complement strand
TCCAAGAATTCGGTGGCCCCGAGCTTGATGGCCTCGACTCCCTTCTGAACGGTTGCGTGCCCGGTGAGGAGAATGATCTGCAGTTCCGGCTTCTTCTCCTTCATGATCTTTAAAGCCTGCAGTCCGTCCATCCCCGGCATCATGAGGTCGAGGACCACCGCATCGAAAGATTTTTCCTCAACGGTGGCGAGAGCTTCCACCGCAGAAGTGCTCGTGGTGACATCCATTCCCCTGGTTCGCATCCGTTCGGCAAGCGTTTCGAGGAAATCGGTCTCATCATCGATCAAGAGAATTCTCTCAGCCATTGCATTCTCCCTTCATATCAAAGGTTGCTTCTTAACGATTTATGATTTGCGTTCCGGTTTAAACGTATCCAGAACCTCTAAAATATCCACTCTGTCCACCTGTGATCTCAGAGTGCTTCACGTCCTGTCCCCCTTATGGGGGCTGCCGCCGGCCTGGCAACCCCATGCAAAGCACGGTGCCTTCCGCATCGGTGGACAGCTCCGCCCCCAACACCTCCATAAGCGTCCCGGCCTCAGGGGGAAGATGCTCCCTGAATGTGGACACAGGAATCTCAAGACCTGAAAAAAGGACGTCCGCTCCACGAGAGCTCGCTTCCAACCCCACGAGCACCTTTTTCGCTTCCCCACAGACTGACATGGCGAACTCAAGACACACCCAGAGGAGTTGTTGAAGCAAAAATGGATCGGTTTCGACGGTCACGCGTTTTTCCCCCCAGGACGGCTCCAGGGAGAGGCCCCGGAGAGCCGCAAACCGGCCGGCAATGGTCAGTACCAGCAAGGTCAGCTCTCCCAGGTCTACCACCTTCGTCGGCTCATCGACGCTGTGGGCGAAGCGATTCATGTTCTTCACAATCTCGTCGCCCCGGTTCAGATGTTTTCGAATCCGCTCCACCAGGATCTTTAAACGTTCCGGATCCAAAGGTGCCCCCCTGTTGCGGTGCATTAACAGGAGGTCCTCCATCAGCCCACTGCTCTCCCCGATGATGGCAAAGACGTTCTTGATTTCATGGGAGATGGAAGCTGAAACCCTGCCGAAGAACTCCAGCCCGCGCCTGGCCAGAAGTCTCTCTTCATGATTCATTTCCGTCACCTCTGCAAACGAGACACTTCTTCCATTTTCTCCATGAGGACTTCTATCTTTACGGGCTTAACGAGGTAGAACTGTGCCCCTGCTTCCGCCACGCCCTCTTCAAAGTCCTTTTCCGACCCATGACCCGTCATGAAAATGAAGTGCATGGAAGGCTGAATCTCCTCGATCTTCTTCTTGAGTGTCAAACCACTCATCCTGGGAATCTTGACGTCCAAAACGGCAAGATCATAGTGGTTGTGCCTCACCAGCTCCAGAGCTTCCTCGGCACTGGACGTCCACTGCGCATCGATCTCCCGCATGGCCAGACGTTCGGCCAGAGTGGACACCAGTTCGATTTCGTCATCAACCAGCAGTACTCGCATCGTATTCCGCTCCCGTGCTCGCTTGTCTGATGGGCAGAGTAACGGTGAACGTGGTTCCCTGCCCTATCCGGCTTTTCACATCGATTTCTCCTCCCAGTTCCTTAACGAGGCTGTACGTGATGGAAAGCCCCAGGCCCGTCCCTCCCTTCCGGGTTTTCGTGGAAAAGAAGGGCTCGAAGATCCGCTTCATATCCCCATCGGAAATACCGCATCCGTCGTCGGCAATGGCAATTGTCAGGCGATTCGTGTTGACACTCTGAACCCGAACGGCGAGATGACCGCCGTCCGACATGGCCGCAAAGGCGTTGTTGATGATATTGAGCAGAATCTGTTGCAACCGGCCGCGATCAGACTCGATTTCAGGGATATCCGCCGGTATTTCAACCGATGTCTTGATGCTTCGGTAATCGGCTTCCTTTTGAAGGAACCCGAGCACCTCTTCCAACACCACTCCTACGTGGAGCTTCTGAATCTTGGAATCCCCCTCCATATGGCGCGCGAAGCTGAGAAGGCGCCGGGTAATGGTAGCACAACGGTCCACCGAGCTGATAATGGATTCAATCAGGCCCATCAGACGCGGGTCCTCCGCATACATCTTCTTGAATGTGAAGAGGTCCTTGATCAAGCCCGCTTTCTCGTTGATGATGGCAAGCGGGTTATTGATCTCATGTGCGACGCCGGCGGCAAGCCTTCCAATGGAAGCCATTTTGTTTGCATATTCGGTCTGGTGCAGTGCCGCTACCCGCCTTTGGTCAGCCTCGTAAACCTTGGTCACCAGATATGTGGAAACGCCGACAATGACCAGCAGTGCCGCTGCGATACTGATGGTCAAGAACAGGAGCAGCTTCCACTGGGCTTCGCTCCATCGCCGCATCAATTCCGTCTTCTGTTTGCGGATCATCAGGATGAACGGGGAGTCCTTGATGAATGCATAGCCCAACACCAGGGAAAGGCCTTCGGGAGTCGTGTATTCAATGACTTCCGTCTTGTCCGAGTAGGCGGGAACCGGGAGAGGGATTTTCTCCAGGACACTCCCGTAATTTCGCGAAGGGGTTTGCAAAACTCCATCCCAATTGATGAGGAAAGCATCCCCTGCCCCCGTGACTTCGAATTCCAGAATCAGCTTGGCGATGCGCTCGGTATCGAGAGTAGTGCGAACGACGTAGAACGTGCCATCCGGCAGGGGATGGCGCACACCGATTACCACGTGGGGGACGTGTCGCATCCCCAAGAACACGTCGCTCAAATACACCCCCTTTTCCACCACTTCCTTGTACCATTCCTCCTGGCTATAGTCGATGCCCTGGAGGTTGTATGGACCCACATAGGACTTCTGAATTCCGGTGCGGTCGATGACCCCGATGTCCACAAAGCCCTGAAAGGCACGCTGCAAATTGACCAGGATAAACTCCAGCCGCTCGGTGTCGAGCAACTGGTCCAGAGTGTTGCCCCCCACAACATAGTCGAGGGCGGAAATCCGCTCACCAAAATAATAGGTCAATGTCCGCCGGGCATTTGACACCAGCCGTCCCGTTCGGAAGAACAGCTCTGAATGGATTGCTTCCTTGCTCACAGTGTAATCTATGAAAGCCATGGTGAAGAGAGGCAATAGAGTGACTCCGGCCGTGAGAAGCACCGCCTGCTTCCAGATGCGGCGGAAGTCGAAGAGGTGTTTGAACGGCCCTGCCGCCGTATCATAGTGATCCCAAAACCTGGGTTTGACCAGTTCCATCAGACGCATCGAATCCCTCACAGTGCTCTTCCAACGAGTACTCCAGAATACGTTGAGGCTACCTCCCTTTCATGAGGAGGCTGGACGGGTGTGTCTTTGATTCGCATATCCAGTTACTTCTCAATAAGTCCAGGTAACGATAGCTTCGTAGGTCGAGTTTCCATACCCGACACAATGGCGAAAAGGCTGTCGGGATTGGAATCGCGACCTGCTTATTGAGAAATTGTCATGTCGATTCCGAAGCCCATGTTCACCTTCAGGAAGCCTTCTCCACAGACTCCTTTTCAGGGTCCCGCCGCCCTTTGTCTGTCCGTCGCACTTTTTCGTTGGCCATTCGCAGGGCTTCGCTCAGCAATTCGATATCCACCGGTTTCTCAAGATAGGCAAAGGCCCCGAGCTGCATGCAAATCTCCCGATCCGCCCGTGTCCCGCGGCCGGTCAGGATGATCACCTGAATATCCGGTCGCGACTCCTTGATGCGTTTCAGAACCTCGATCCCGTCGATTCCCGGCATCTTGAGATCCAGAATCATCACCTCCGGCTCGTCGGCTTCCACCATTTCCAGGGCCGACTCCCCGTCATATGCAACAACTGATCCCATTTCCCGCATGATCAAGCGGTCGGAAAGGGTTTGGACGAATTCCCGTTCATCGTCCACCAGAAGGACTTTAGAGGGCGTACCGGGATCGTATTTCCGGTAAAGATCCGCAGCTCGATCATCCTTCTCCACCACGACCCTTATGGCATCGACACCCTCTATTCTCGATGCGATTCTTCTCAGTTCCTCTTCCAGACGTTCCAGGAGAAGCACCTGTCTGTTGATGGTCAGGGTTATTTCCCCTGAGGAGGCCGTAACTTGCAGGTTGTGCCCTTCTTTTGCCAGCGCCGCGTCGACCCTCGCCGCCAGTCGGAAGTCATGCATCGCCTGTATCGACTCTTTTGTGGGTCTCAGAATCTCATTGTTTAGGCTACCTTCAATGGCATTCAATACCGTTTCCCGAGATAACCTGTCCACGGGAAAAACCATGTCGTAGAGAGAAGCCTCCCACGGATCTGAAACTCCCCGAACGGATTCCACCCAAACAGACCGGTCTTCATCGTCCTGGCAAACCAGCTTCATGGCTTCATCCTCCCGGATCTTTTCCCGAGTGACTGCGATACCGGCTCGAGATTTCCTCTGTGCGATGAGACACACCCTCAGAATGTGACTGACCCCCGCAGGAAGCAGATGTGCACAAAAGCCGTGCACAATGCACCCATCGTCTGCGACCATTTCCGCAAGGGAGTGACGCAGGAACGCAATGGATCGCTCCTTTTCGAACGTAAACGGATTGAACAGGGAAGGCGCTCCTGAAAAAGCCCTCTGAAGCTTCCTCCCGGAAATGCCGCAGCTTTTCTCCGCTTTTGCGACAACATCGTCATCCAGGATGACCGCATAGCCGATGTCCTTAATCAGGCTCTCCAAAAAGGAATCATCTGCGCAAAAGGACCCGATGAACATTCCCAGAACCGGCATATCACTCTCCTGATCGGTGAACCGCTGCGCAACGGGTCTCTCCATGAGAACAGTCGAACCATAACAGCGGGCCGTAGAAAGATTCGCAATTACAGCGTACCAGCACCCCGGAAGTCGATTCACGTGGCCCTTTCCTTTCCGAGCATCCTCCGGGAAGCGGAGATGAGCTCAGGAAACAGGGCGGCTGAATCGTAAAGGTTGTAGTTCCTGAACCGCACCAGCCCGTCAACCATCGTGAAAAGCAGGAGGGCTGTTTTGCGGGCAGGCACGTCCAGGATGGTCCCGTCTTTCTGGCCGGCCAAAATTGCCTGTTCGAAGATATCCACGAGACAGTCATAGATATCAATGAGATATTGCCGGCATGTGCTGTTGACTTCGGCCAGCTCATAGAGATACCTGCGGTGGAGCAGAAGGAATCGGTCTTCGTACTTTCCCGCCAGATAGAGGTAAAAGCCCATGGCTTCCTCCATCTTTTCCAGGCCGGACTGAGGCAGATCACCTGTCCCGTAGTGCTGGAACTCTTCGAGAATTTCCTCCTTGATCCTTTCGAGCACTTTGATAAGAAGCTCTTCTTTTGTTTTGAAATGATAGAAGATGGTTCCCTCCGCCACATGGGTCATGGCTGAGAGCTCCGCCGTGGAGGCCCCTTTGAAGCTCTTCTGCGCGAAGAGCTTGATGGCCGCCTCAATGATGACTTCTTTCTTCGACATGTACATGTCCTTACAGCGACGCAGATGGAGACGGGAGTTCCTAACTGACCAAGTACTCACTCGACGTCAATTAGCCTTTTCTTCCACAAAATGCAACAGGAAACATCGATGTTCACAAAATTATTTCTAAACCCTTTCCTCTCTGGTAGTCCATAGAGACTGTCGCTCCAGATCTTACCTGATCCCTCGCCTCCTTGCGGATTATAGGAGACAGAGACTCCAATCCTGTATCCCTACATTTGCAATAGGAACCGCATCGATCCACAGCACTGTGTGTCTCACCCGCCTTCGTCCCCTGCTGGGAGAAGG
>JAAYUJ010000247.1 GCA_012517775.1 Deltaproteobacteria bacterium | reverse complement strand
GCGACACAGGGGACTGCAAAAAGCACTCGACGATCCTCATCCGGTCTTCAAGCGAATGAGCGCTCTCCTGCAACTGAAAACAGCCCGAAGGATGAAGGACTGGCTAAGGCGAATCAACATCAGGCCGGCACCCACCATGAACGCGCAGACGCGGCTGATGTTGGCGGAGTCATTTTCCAGCGATGTGGAGCTCCTTGGCAGACTCCTGGACAAGGATCTCACTCCCTGGTTGAGAGGCATCTGACATGGGTGCGATCGAACACTGGAGCAGACTTTACGCTTTCAGACAGGAAATCAGGAAGACCTACCCCAGCGTGTGGGATATTCCATTGATCAAGAAAGAGCTGGAAAGGCTGTTACCGAACATACGCGAGGGATATCGTGTCCTGGAGGTGGGTGCGGGCGACAGACGTTTTGAGGGAAAGATGAAGGGCCGCTTCCAACAGGTCGTCTACAAGAGTTGCGACGTGGACACCGAAACAGCTCAAGACTATTATGCTATCGAAGAGATTCAGGATGAGTTCGATTTCATCTTCATGTTCGAACTCATTGAGCACCTCTCCCCTGAAGAGGGATTGGCGATGTTGAGGAGACTAAACGGCATCCTCAGGGTGGGGGGAGTGATCCTTGTAGGAACACCAAATCTCTATCACCCCCACCGTTACTTTGGCGATATGACACACAAGACACCGTACAAATACGAGGAATTGGGGGCCTTGATGCGCCTGGCGGGATTCGAGAACCTCAGAGCGTACAGGATGTATAACGATTCCTTCCTGAGGAGATGGCTGCGCATCCGGCTGGGAGTCCTCCTTCATCGCTATCTGGACGTCGACTTTGCTCCGACCATTCTCATGGAGGGTGAGAAGCCCTCGCACGGTGGAAAACCCGCCATCTCAATTTAACAGGGAAAACAGAGCCAGAACTGACCGGCTAACGGATCGACGCCACCCTCAGGTTCGGTTTGATCAATCCTCTTGATGAGAGGTAAGGGAGAATCTGTTCCACACACTCCTCCGGCGTACAGTCCCGCGTGTTGATCACAATTTCGGGGTCCAACGGCACTTCATAGGGATCGTCTATGCCGGTGAAGCCCTTGATTTCTCCTCTCCTCGCCTTGCGATAGAGGCCCTTGGGATCCCGCTCTTCACACACTTCCACCGGCGTATCGACAAAAACCTCGACGAATGGAAGACCCGCCTCGTTGTGGAGCTTTCTGGCCAGGTCCCGGTCCTTGCGATAGGGAGAAATGAAGCTGGTCATGACAATGACCCCTGAATCGGCGAAGAGCTTAGCCACTTCTCCAATTCGGCGAATATTTTCCTCGCGGTCTTCAGCAGAAAAGCCCAGATTGCTGTTCAGACCATGACGAACGTTATCTCCATCCAAAACATAAGCCAGGTAACCCCTCTTAATCAGCTCATGTTCAAGAGTGAAAGAAGTTGTGCTCTTACCGGATGAGGGAAGCCCCGTGAACCATATGGTGCAACCCTGCTGCTTCAGAATTTCCTCCCTCTCCCACCGTTCCACGTGCGTACTATGCCATACAATATTCGTCGCTTTTATATCATCCTTCTTCTTCATTACCAGTCTACCTTTCTTTCCGAATCTGCAGTGAATTGGAATTGACGCGTCCGGTCCGGCTTACAAGTACAAATCTTTCAGATGAAGCAGGCAACCTCAAGGTGACAACCATGTTTCAGACTCAAAAACACTGTTGATCAATGAGTTTGAAAGAAAATTCCGCATGCCCTACAATCGATGGCATTTGCCTTCTATAGCAGGAAATGCTTTCTTCTGACAAGCTCTTATTTGGAAGGATTTGTAAGGAATGGCCATAAGAGTTGCCTTCATTCGATACAATTACGATCCTTACGGTGGAGCGGAGCGCTTCACCGACTCCGTTATGCGGGGACTTGCAGAACGGGGGATCGAGGTTCACATTTTCGCGAGGAAATGGGCGGGAGCGTCCTCTTTCCGGGTCATACCGCATCTCATTGGAGGACCTGAGTGGCCCTCGCTGCTGCGTCATGCGACCTTTGCCCATCTCGTCTGCCGCGCAGTGGGCAAGGAACGCTTCGATCTGATCCACTCCAATGAAAGAACTCTCTGTCAGGACGTCTACCGGGCAGGAGACGGTGTTCACGCCCAATGGCTTCAACTCCGCTATAACCACTCAAGTCGGCTGAAGAAGCTTTCCATCCGCCTGAACCCCTTTCATCATTATCTCTGCCGATTGGAGCGTCTCCTTTTTGAAGACCCCCGATTGAAGGCGGTGATCGTCAATTCACACATGGTTCGCAACGAAATCCTCTCAAGATTCAGGATTCACCAGGATTCGATCCATGTCATCTACAACGGGGTTGATTTGAAACGCTTCCACCCCCGACATCGAGAAAATATTGGGGAGCATTTCCGAAAATTGAACGGAGTGACCGAATCCACCTCCGTCATACTCCTGGTAGGTTCGGGATTTGAGCGAAAAGGAGTGGAACCCCTGATGCGCGCCGTCGCAGCATCGCGGGGAGACTCACTGCTGTGGATTGTCGGCAAAGGCAGAAAAGACCGATACGAAAAGACTGCAGGAGAATTGGGGATTCGGGAGCTCACCAGATTCTTCGGCCCTCGGGAAGATGTCGTCCCCTTCTTTTCCGCAGCCGATATCTTTGCCCTTCCAACCGTGTACGACCCTTTTCCGACGGCAGTCCTGGAAGCGATGGCTTCCGGCCTGCCGGTGATCACTACTGCCCAGTGCGGTGCGGCGGAGATTATCAAAGAAGGAAACAATGGTTTTGTCGTGGAATCCCCAACGGATGTGGACGGAATTGCTCGAGGGCTTGCACGGCTGTTCAGTCATGAAGTGAGGGAATTCATGTCCAAGGAGGCAAGGAGGTGTGCAGAGGGATTCCCCATGGAACGAACCCTTACAGAAATCGAGGGGCTCTACCGTCGTCTTCTGAGCCTGCCGCAAGACGCGTTCCCATGAGGGTTAACCGGCAACAGCCCACGATTCCAATACAACGACTTCTTTTTGTCCCTATGGTGCTCTCTGTGGTGCATTCAACAGTTGATTGCCGCTCTACTGCGTCATGCCATATTGTCAACAGCGGAGCAGAGCCTCCATGGTCCGTCAACTCCTCAGTTCAGCCAAGTCCCTGTAGAAATCCAGAGCCTCTGGGTTGGCCAGTGCGTCCCGGTTTTTCACTTCCTCGTTATGGATGATCTTGCGAACTGCCAGTTCGACTTTCTTTCCGCTGATGGTATAGGGTATGTCCGCAACGGCAATGATCTTTGCGGGAACATGACGTGGAGAGGTGTTAGTGCGAATGGTCTCCTTGATCCTTTTCGTAAGATCGTTGGTGAGCTGGATGCCCTCGCGGAGTTTAACAAACAGGAGAACCCGCACATCGTTGTCCCAATCCTGACCAATAACCAGGCTGTCAAGGATCTCCGGGATATTCTCCACCTGACGATAGATCTCGGCCGTTCCGATACGCACCCCGCCTGGATTCAACGTGGCATCGGATCTTCCGTAAATGATCACGCCGCCGTTTTCTGTAATTTCTATGTAATCGCCATGACTCCAGACACCAGGATATAATTCAAAATAGGCACCACGGTATTTGCTTCCGTCCGGGTCATTCCAAAAAGAAATCGGCATGGAAGGGGCAGCGGCGGTGCAGACCAGTTCTCCCTTTTCCCCCAGGACTGATTTGCCTTCCTGGCTGAAGGCTTCCACTTTCATTCCCAGACCCCGGCATTGCAGCTCACCTGCATACACGGGCCCCATCGGATTCCCCAGTGCAAAACAGGAGATGATATCCGTTCCCCCTGATATTGAGGAGAGAACAAGGTCCTCCTTGATCTCCCGATAAACGTATTCGAAGCTTTCGATGGACAGGGGTGAACCGGTTGAAAGAACGGCTTTGAGAGAGCTGAGGTCAAAGGTCTTTCCCGGCTTGACATTGGCCTTTTCGACGGCTGCAAGGTACTTGGCGCTGGTGCCGAATATGGAGATTTTCTCCTCTTCCGCCATTTGCCAAAGGGCTGCAGGGCGCTTGTAAAATGGAGACCCGTCATAGAGAAGCACTCTTGCCCCCAGTGTCAGGGAGCTCACCAGCCAGTTCCACATCATCCAGCCGCAGGTGGTGAAATAGAAGACCGTGTCCTCCCTCTTGACATCGGAGTGGAGCTTGAGTTCCTTGATATGCTGGATCAATGTCCCGGCGACTCCATGCACGATACATTTGGGGACCCCGGTTGTTCCCGACGAATACATGATATAAACGGGATGGTCCGGCGGAACCTGTTCGAAGGCAATGTTCAGGCCCCGTTCCCTGGAAAGAAATTCATCAAACAGCACGCCATGGGGAACTCTGGCTGGATCCGGTTGAGGGTCGGTGTATGGAACGACAATGACTTTTTCAATGCTTGGAATCTGACGGACGACCTCCGCGATCTGCCCCAGTGAATCAAATCTCTTGCCGCCATAACTGTACCCATTTGCAGTAACCAGGACCCGGGGCTCGATTTGTCCAAATCGATCCAAAACTCCCTTGATACCGAAGTCCGGGCTACACGATGACCAGATGGCTCCCAAGCTGGCAGCGGCGAGCATGCTGATGACGGCCTCCATCATGTTGGGCATGAATCCAGTCACACGGTCACCTGTCCTGATGCCCATTTCCTTTAAGGAAACGGCCATTCTCGCCACACGGTCGTACAACTCCCGGTAAGTGACGCTGACCGTTTCCTGACCTTCCCCCTTGAAGCTCAGGGCAATATGATCATCTCGAAAGCGAAGGAGGTTCTCTGCGAAATTGAGCCGCGACCCCTCAAACCAGCGGGCTCCAGGCATCCTTGTATGATCGTTCACCACTTGAGAATAAGGTACGCTGTGGATCACATCACCGTAATCCCACATGGCAGACCAGAAATCAGGAATTCTCGAAACGGACCATTGATACAGCTCGTCATAACTGGAAAAACTCTTCTCATACCGCTCATTGACGTATTGCATGAAACGATACATGTTGCTGTTCTCAACGCGGTCTTTCGATGGCTGCCAAAGTACTCTTCCCATCAGTACCTCTCCTTCCAAGACGGAGTCCGGATACAATACGGTCCAACAGATGAGGGATATGAACATGATCTGCAGGCGGCCTCAACCCAAATGGCCCACGCAATCACCGAGGCAAAATCCTTACCGTGAACCAACCATGAAGTCAATGCCTCAGTTTGTGAAGCTCAGAAAATGTTTCATGAGATGAAAGCAAAAAGCCCGGATCAGGTCCGGGGCAGACTCTTGCTTTCGGCTGGTATTTGTGCAAGTGTGAAGCACACTGACAGCATTCACGTTCCGGGGACTTGCACCCCATGAGTTCACGCACATGCCCGACGTGCATAACATCATTCAGCCGACACCGGTGAAAACTGTTGAGGGTGATTAGAATAAAAAACAGGGACATTAAACCACTCATAATGTGGTTTTGCCTGGTAACAGGGATAGTTGGCGTCGCTTCTGTCAGACCAACCCGAGTGGGAAGCGTCTGGAACGGATGCCCGGTCAATTTTGATGACAATGGCGAGTTGGCTCCAATCTCGCACCTGGTCCTCGACGCTGATACACCCGGGGAAGCAAACGTTCGAGCGGAAAAGGTCCCACACGCAATTCCGCTCCAACGACACTCATGTTTGCAACGCACTACAGCCCTTGTGACCGGCGGTTCCGCGAAAGTCGCCACTAGGCAATCATATGGAGGAAAGAGAATGGAAGATCAAGATCGTTACCAACGGGGCTGGGAAAAACTGAAAGAAGTTGATGGAGAAGCTGGAGAGCGCGTCATAGAAAGTCTGGGAGATATAGCGCCTGATTTTGCTCGATATTTGATTGAGTTCCCATTCGGAGATATCTACTCTCGCCCTGCACTTGATCTCAAGTCCCGGGAAATTGCCGTTGTAGCGGC
>JAAYUJ010000246.1 GCA_012517775.1 Deltaproteobacteria bacterium | reverse complement strand
GGGAAAAATCTGCTCCTCGCCGGCTGGAATCTCATTGAGGTCATACCCGATGCAACCATCGGCGGTTTTGACTCAGGAAGAAAGCTGACCACATCCGTTTTTGACAACGGCCAGGTGCTTGTCGAATACCTGACGGATGTCGTGCCGACGGGTGACGCATGGTTCAGAGTCCATGCCTCAAGCCTCGAGAAATTGAAGCCCCCGGTTCTCTATAATCTCTCCCTGCCCGAGAGGTACCCTCAGGACATCAGGTGGCAGACCATCCGCAACACGCGGTTTCGGAAAACCATCGAGACCATTGGAGCTCTTCTCGCCGATGCAGCGGCGATGGCCCTCGCAGGTCAAACCGGCAGCAGCGACAGTAACCGGACTCCCTGATTTTTCAGTTGTTGCCCGAATGTCTCCAATGTATAGATGACGGACAAGGCTGCAGGGAACTGTGCCGGCAGATGCCTCCAATGCGTGGACCCCGCTCGAAACAGGCACGGCAAAGATGGACGTCGGCGGCTGAATGCGTAAGTGTCTAAAAGCAACACGAAAGGGAGATGACATGGCTACCTTCAAATGCAGCAAGTGTGGCTTCGAAGAGGATGCCCGGTGCAAGCCCCAGAAATGCCCTCAATGTGGGGAAAAGAAAACATTTGAAAAGTCGGAAAAGAAGGATTGAACCATCGAACAGTCTATGGATACAGAGCATCGGAAGAAGATCGAAAACCGTCTCACTCCGCTCCAACTTTACAAGCTCACTCCGAGGACAAACTGCAGAGAGTGCGGTTTTGCCACATGCCTTGCGTTTTCGACTCAGGTGATCGTGGGGCAGGCCTCCCTCGACGCCTGCCCTTACATGGACAGATCCCTTCTGGAACCCATCCGGGCTCAACTTGCGGAACAGCACGAGGCAGGTATCGGAGTGAGCCGCGAGAGCTTTGAGAAGACTCTCGACTTTCTGCGCCTCGAGTTGGAAAAGTGGGATTTTGAAAAAATCAGGGAAAGTCTGGGAGCTCGGTTGATCCAGAAGGATGAAGGGCCGGGCCTCAGCATCCCCTATTTCAAACAGACAATTGCCATCACCCGTAAAGATGTGGAAGACGAATCGGGAGCTGAGGTCACACCCTGGGAGAAGATCCTCATCTGCAACTATGTCATCGGGGGTGCTGTGGAACCTTCAGGATCCTGGGTGGGAATGGAGAGTCTTCCCAACTCCGTCTCCAAGATCAAGAGCCTGAAATCTCACTGTGAGAATCCACTGGCAGAGCATTTTGCAGGGCGGATCAGCGAGCTTCCTTCCGTGGTCGAGCAAATTGGAAAGCCGATTGATCTCTCGGAGGAAAAGGTCGACTTTGCAGCCGAGTTCCGTGTTTTTCCGAAGCTGATCATCCGTGTGCTCTGGTGGGACGCGGATCCGTCAGAAGGATTCCAGTGCAGGACCAAGTTTCTGTTCGATTCCAGAGTTCTTCAGACCATCGACCTGGAATCCCTCGTTTTCGCCTCGGAAAGGATTACGGACCACCTTTTGGGCAGGGCGAATCATCATCACTAGCGCAGTTCGGAGGAAGTGACGATACCGTCTCGAAAGATGTTGGATGCCAGCTGCACTGAACGTCCCACCCTGCCACACCATTCTCTATCCCGCCAAGCGCATCATTTTCCGATGCATTCTCTCACAGCACTCAAAGCTGCATCGTAGTCGGGCTCGTGGGTAATCTCCTTAACGAGTTCCCTGTATCGCACGGTCCCCGCCTTATCGACTACAAACACAGCCCTGGCCAACAGGCGGAGTTCCTTGATCAGAACCCCGTAGGCCATCCCAAAGCTCGCGTCCTTGTGGTCGGACAGAGTCTTGACATGGGTTACACCGGCAGCACCGCACCAGCGCTTTTGAGCGAAGGGAAGGTCCATGCTGACGGTCAGAATGACGACGTCATCCCCCAACTGCCCCGCCTCATCGTTGAAACGCCGGGTTTCAATGTCACAAACGGGTGTATCCAGGGAGGGAACCGATGAAAGGACCACTACTTTTCCCGAGAAAGACGAAAGCCGCACAGGGGCAAGACCATTGTCCAGGACTTCAAAATCGGGTGCCCTGGCCCCCACTCCTATCTCATTCCCCAACAGAGTCAATGGGTTGCCCTGAAACGTGATCACTCCGGAACGCTCTGCCATACGATTTCCTCCTCTTGTCATGAGTATGCCATGCCTGGCATGATGGTTCAGCGGGCAACAATAACTTTGTCGATCGGGTTCCCGTACCCGACACCCGTGGTACAGAGGTTGTCGGTTTTGGAATTTCGACCTGCTCCTTGAAGCCCTTCTCTGCGGGCCGGCGGAGCTTGCTCCGTCAGAGTCGGCCCTAGCGGCAACTTAGGAACGAAGGCGAGAAACGTCAACACTGCACATTGAAATTGACGAATGCCTTTGCGGCCCGCTTCGATACCTCGAAGCCGATGGCCAGGGGTAAGGAGCCATTTGGGGCAGTCATTTGTCAGGAATTCAAGGCTTGCGGCCGACGGCGATCATCCGGCAATCCATGAAGCCGTGGTCACCTCCGTCGGAATGGGGGGAAAAATCCGTCGTCATCTGAATACAATCAAATCCCACACTCGAAAGGAGCTCTTTGACACCCTCTGTCTCGTAGAATCGGATGGAATACGTGCGGTCGCGAATCACTCCCTCCCTTTTGCTGACAACCAATTCACGCACCGATACCGTATTCACCCGCATCTCACGCTCCCGGCATACCAGGATGTCCTCCCCAATTTCATGCCATCCTCTGGCATTGAAACGCTTCCTGACACTCTCCCCAGCCGTCAGATCCACCAACAGCCACCCACCGGGGCGCAGCAGACGAAAACACTCCCCGAGGATGACCGCATCGGCCTCGGGGTCACTGAGATAGCCCAGGGAGTTGCCCATGATCAGGACATGATCGAAGGATTCGGATTGGAGTCCCGCACTCCGTGCGTCAGCCACCATGCAATCCACGGGAGAACCGCGGGAAGTGGTTTCCACTCGCGCCCGCTTCAGCAAATGCCGTGAGTAGTCCAACAGCACGCAATGGGAGATTCCCCTGGTGCACAGTTCGAGGCTATGCCTTCCGTGCCCTCCGCAGAGATCCAGAACCCTGTGGTGCGGAAGAATGGGAATCAGCTCAAAAATGAGATCCACTTCCTTTCTGGTCACCTCGACGTCGCAAACCGATCTGGCATCGGTCAGCAGGTAAACCTCGTCGAAGAGGGTCTTCCACCATTCGGGGTCAACCGTGATGCCCATGGTCACTCCGGGTTGGCCCCAAAACTGAAAAGGCCGTCTGAAGCAATGATCGCCGCAGACCCGCCCCATGGTTGCATCCGGGCAATCTGCAACTCATCTTCCTCGATCTGGATCACCCCATTCAGTTCTCCGGCAATCCACATTTTCTCCAGCTTCAGGCAATCCAGCCAGAGGGCGGCACAGTAATTCCCGAGGGCATCCATCTGAGCGGGAGAGAGAAGTCTTGGCCTAAGGCAGATCTTTATGGGACCGAGAAGATAGCTGAAGTGATGCTCCAGCGCCAGATCCCTCTGCAGTTCGACAGCCTCGATGAGATCACCCGGAGGCGTTTCCAGAATCGCATCGTTGATGCGGCGGACGCCATCCCGCACGGTCATGTCCGAACGCAGGACGGCAAGGGGCTGCACGCCCCCGCCGCTTCCCACATTGGTCGGGACTCCGCCAAATCGGCCGAGAAAACCCATGAGACCCTCAGGACCCATAAGGCAGCGAAAATCCGTCTGTACCTGTTTCAGTTCTACTTTTCCCGTTTCCAGATCGAATACGGGAACCTCCTCAGCCCACATTTTCAGAGGGATCCTTTCCTGGACAATATAGTGCCCCTCTTGAAGCGCCAGAGCCACTGCATCGTCCCCATCCGGATTCACCCCTCCCACTCTGACTCCCTTTCCCGAATAGCCCCTCTCGGGTTTGAGCACCAACTC
>JAAYUJ010000245.1 GCA_012517775.1 Deltaproteobacteria bacterium | reverse complement strand
TCGCCCCTGCCCCTCTATCACCAGCTGGCTGAGATTCTCCTCTCCAAGGTTCGCGCCGGGGAATACCCCCGCGGAAGCCGCATCCCGTCGGAAAACGTTTTGGCGGACCTGTACTCCGTCGGACGCCCGACCGTGCGGCAAGCCATCGACGTATTGGTGCGAAAACGTGTCCTTGAGCGCCGCCGGGGTTCCGGAACCTATGTATCCAACGATCCTCACGAGGTGGACGTGTTTTCCCTGGCGGGCACCCTGTCCGCTTTCCAAAAGAAAGGGGTCCAAGTCGCATCCCGGATCGTCGAGAAGACCCGACTCATCGAGGTGAGAAAGGACCCCGACAACCCCTTTTCCGGCCAAAAAGCCTACTTCCTGTCCCGACTCAGCACGGTGGATACCACACCGGTCCTCCTGGAGGATTTCTATCTCCATCCGGACCACTTCAACCGCATCGATGCCGTTGACATCAGTGACCACTCCCTTTCCCAGATTGTGGAAGAGCGCTATTACATGCGTCCCACGGGCGGGAAGCAGACTTTCCGCATCATCGCCGTCGCGGGGAAGCGGGCGGAGGCCCTTCACGTCCCGGCGGAAACCCCTGTTCTTTTGGTGAAGCGCTATCTCCATTTTCCCCGGGTGAACAATGGTGTCTATTCGGAGCTTCACTGTCGAACCGACCGGTTCGTCTTTTCCCAAACCATTGGAGGTATGACCCATGATTGACCGGGGCTACTATTCCGGATTCGGAGGTGCTTTTCTTCCGGAAATCCTCGTTGCCACTTTCGAGGAACTGGAGCGAGTCTTCCGTCAGGCCAAAGGGGACCCTGATTTCTGGCGCGAATATGCGGACATCATGTCCACGTATTCCTGCAGGCCGACCCCTTTGACTTATGCCGAGAACCTTACCCGCCATTTCGGTGGCGCTCGCATCTTCATCAAGAGAGAGGACCTCAACCATACGGGGGCCCACAAAGCCAACAACGTCATGGGGCAGGGTCTTCTCGTGAAGCGCATGGGCAAGACCCGTGTCATTGCGGAAACCGGGGCCGGACAGCACGGAGTGGCCACCGCCACCATGGCGGCGAAATTCGGGTTTCGGTGCACCATCTACATGGGAGAGGTGGACGTGGAACGTCAGAGGCCCAATGTGTTCTGGATGCAACGCCTTGGTGCCGAGGTCGTTCCGGTGCGGGAGGGAACCCGCATTCTCAAGGACGCCATCAACGAAGCTTTCCGGGACTGGGTGAGCAACATGGACACCACCCACTACGTCTTGGGGACTGCGTGCGGCCCGCATCCTTATCCGGAGATGGTTTCCTACTTCCAGTCCATCATTGGGAAGGAGGCACGCGAACAGATCCTGAAGCGGGAAGGGAAACTGCCCTCTCGTGTTTACGCCTGTGTGGGCGGAGGCTCCAATGCCATGGGAATCTTCTCCGGCTTTTTCGAAGACCCTGTGGAGCTGGTGGGAGTAGAAGCGGGGGGAAAAGGGCTCGATTCGGGACGGCATGCATCCAGGCTGTGCTCCACGGATGCGAGCGTCGGGGTCGCCCAGGGATACAAGACGTATTTCCTTCAAAACGGAGACGGCCAGATGCTGGAAACCCACAGTGTGGCGGCGGGGCTGGATTATGTCGGAGTATCCCCGATTCTCGCCCACTTCAAGGAGAACGGCCGCGTGCGCTTTGAAGCGGCAACGGATCAGGAAGTGGTGGACGCCCTCGCCCTCACCATGCGCATGGAAGGCGTCATCCCCGCCCTGGAGTCATCCCATGCCTTCGCCCAGGCGTTCAAAGAAGCCGCGACCCTTTCCAGGGACGATGTGGTGATCATCAATCAGTCGGGGAGAGGAGACAAGGATATTTTCACCATCGCCGACGCGTTCGAAGACCCGACGTGGCAGGATTTCATCATGAAAAAAGCGGAGAGATACCATGCTTGAATCATATTTGAGAGCCAGGCTCAAAGAACGGAACATCCTGCTCATGACTCACATCGTGCTGGGCTATCCGTCTTTCGAGGACTCTTTTCGCATCGTGGAGACCATGGTGGAAGCTGGAGTCGACCTGATGGAGCTCCAGATCCCTTTTTCCGAGCCCATCGCCGACGGCCCGGTGATTCTCCACGCCAACCAGCAGGCTCTCGCAGGAGGGGCCACGGTACAGCAGTGCATGGACTTCGCCCGGCATGTCGCCGCAGCGTTTTCCATCCCTTTCTTGTTCATGAGCTATTACAATATTCTCTTCAAGTACGGCGTCCCGCGCTTTGCCTCGGAGATGAAGGAAAGGGGCCTGCGGGGCGCCATCGTTCCAGATCTTCCGCCTGAAGAGGCGGACGATTACCTGAAGGCCATGACTGGAAACGGCCTGGCTCCCATATTCATCTTCTCGCCCAACACCCCTGAGAGCCGCATGGGACGCATCGCCGCATCAGGTCGTGGGTTCGTTTACTGCGTGGCCCGCAAGGGAGTCACGGGACTGAACACCCAATTCACCAACCAACTGGAGGAATACCTTGCCCGCTGCCGTCGGGCCACATCCCTTCCCCTGGCACTCGGATTCGGTGTGAAAGACCGCAAGGATGTCGAATTTCTTCAGGGCAAGGCGGATATTGCCGTTATCGGCACCCAGACCATCCGCTTGATGGACCAGGGAGGCATTGGGGCGGTGAAGGACTTCATGGGGGAACTCCGGTGAGTGGGTTCTCTTGTGGTAAATTCTCAATAAGTCCAATTATCGGCAGCTTTGCAGGTCGGGTTTCCTTACCCGACACAATATCCGCATCCGCCAACTGAGTCCCGAGGAAGGTCTCACAAGGGATAGCTCTGTGGGTCGGGTTTCCATACCCGACAACCTGGCACAACAGCTGTCGGGATATGAACCCCAACTCACTTGTGGAGAAAGTACTCTCTAGGGCCTTTGAGAGAGTAACGTCTCTCGAAACCAACGGCTCACATGGGGCCACGCCCCTTGTGAGCGTTTCGGCAAACACTGGCGGTCACACCTCGCTGCGAACGGCATACGGGTATGGAAACGGCGCCTCAGGATCGCTTCTTATTCCTTGGTCCTGTGGCTCACCGTCAGTTCGCCGTTTTGCTCGTCAACGACGATGGTGGAACCATCAGGGATGGCTCCCGAAATGAGAGCCCTTCCGATGCGTGTCTCCAACTGGTGCTGAAGGTAACGTTTGAGAGGTCTCGCTCCATATACGGGATCGAATCCGGCTTGGGCGATGAAATCCCTTGCCGGCTCCGTGATCTCGAGATCGATGCGCCTGTCCTTTAAACGCTTGGAAAGATCTTGCGTCAGGAGGGTGATGATCGACTTGATTTCACCCAGTGTCAGCGGCTTGAAAAGGACGATATCATCCACCCGGTTGAGGAATTCCGGGCGGAACTGACGCCGCAGCTCTCCCATCACATCCTTGCGCGCCCGCTCCGTGATCTCCCCCTTGTCCGTGACTCCTTCCAGGAGATAATGGGAACCGATGTTGCTGGTCATGATGATGACCGTATTCTTGAAATCCACCGTTCTGCCCTGGGCGTCCGTCAAGCGGCCGTCGTCGAGGATCTGGAGGAGCACGTTGAAGACATCCGGGTGAGCCTTCTCGGTCTCGTCGAACAAGATGACGCTGTATGGCTTTCTGCGCACCGCTTCCGTCAGTTGTCCGCCTTCCTCGTAACCCACGTAGCCCGGAGGCGCCCCGATCAGGCGCGATACCGTATGTTTTTCCATGTATTCGCTCATATCGATGCGAACCAGGTTCTCCTCCGTGTCGAAGAGGGCTTCGGCAAGGGTCTT
Organism: Deltaproteobacteria bacterium; assembly: GCA_012517775.1. Lineage (GTDB taxonomy): Bacteria > Desulfobacterota > Syntrophobacteria > Syntrophobacterales > Syntrophobacteraceae > JAAYUJ01. Next base: position 2,265 of record JAAYUJ010000245.1, on the reverse strand, counting down.
ACCGAGCTCTGTCTTCCCAACCCCCGTCGGCCCCAGAAAGATGAATGAGCCGATGGGGCGCCGGGGATCCTTGATCCCCGAGCGGGCCCGGATGACCGCGTCGGCTACCAGCCGCACCGCTTCATCTTGACCGATCACGCGACGATGGAGCACTTCATCGAGTCGGAGGAGTTTTTCTCTTTCACTTTCCACCAGCCGCGTCACGGGGATTCCGGTCCACTTGGAGACGATTTCGGCAATTTCATCTTCCGTGACTTCTTCCCGGAGAAGCTTGTTTCCTCCCTGCTTCTCGGCAAGTTTGGCTTCCTCCTCCTTCAACTGCCGCTCCAACTGGGGAAGTCTGCCGTGACGCAGCTCCGCCGCCTTGTTCAAATCGTACTGCCTCTCGGCAACCTCCACGTCCCGGCGCACCTTTTCGATTTCCTCCCGCAGGGCCTGGACTTCCTTGATGGCCTGCTTTTCCAGGTCCCACTGGCTTTGCATGGAGTCCTTCTTTTCCCGAAGATCCGCCAGTTCCTTACGAAGGGACTCGAGGCGATCATGGCTTCCCCTGTCACGTTCCTTCTTGAGAGCCGCCTCCTCGATTTCAAGCTGCATCACCCTGCGAGTCACCTCGTCCAGTTCCGCAGGCATGGAATCGATTTCCGTCCGAATCATGGCACACGCCTCATCCACCAGGTCAATGGCCTTGTCCGGCAGGAACCGATCACTGATGTAGCGGTTGGAGAGAACCGACGCTCCAACTAGGGCACTGTCCTGGATTTTCACCCCATGGTGCACCTCGAAGCGTTCCTTGAGGCCCCTCAGAATGGAGATGGTGTCCTCCACAGTGGGCTGCTCCACGAGAACAGGCTGAAAACGGCGCTCCAGCGCCGCATCCTTCTCGATGTACTTGCGGTACTCATCGAGAGTCGTGGCTCCGATACAATGGAGCTCTCCCCTCGCAAGCATGGGCTTCAGCATGTTGCCGGCGTCCATGGACCCTTCGGCCTTTCCGGCTCCCACAATGGTGTGGAGCTCATCGATGAACAGGAGCATGCGGCCTTCCGATTCCTTGATTTCCTGCAGCACCGCCTTCAATCTCTCTTCGAATTCTCCCCGGTACTTGGCTCCGGCGACCAGTGCCCCCATGTCAAGGGCGAAGATCGCCTTGTCCTTAAGCCCCTCGGGCACATCTCCGCGTACAATGCGGTGGGCAAGCCCTTCCACGATGGCCGTTTTTCCCACACCCGGCTCACCGATGAGCACGGGGTTGTTTTTGGTCTTTCGGCTGAGAATGCGGATCACCCTGCGAATTTCAGAGTCTCTGCCGATAACCGGGTCCAACTTGTTGGCGCGGGCTTCCTGCACCAGGTCTCGACCGTATTTCTGGAGAGCCTCGTAGCTGGATTCCGGGGTCGCGCTCGTCACACGCTGATGCCCACGAACAGCAGTCAGAGCACTCAACAGGGAGTCTCTGGTGATGTGGAATTCCTGCAGCACTCTTCCCGCCGGTGTGGCAGCTCCCTCCTCGGCAAAAGCGATAAGGAGATGCTCTACGGAAACATACTCATCCTTGAGCCGTTGGGCCTCCTCTTGAGCCTTGACCAGGAGCCTGCTCAAGCGCTGGGAAATATATACCTTTCCGGCTTCCATACCGGGTCCGCTCACTCGCGGCTTTCGAGAAAGCTCCTCCTCGATCCTCTGGCGAACCGTCTCGATAGGGATTTCCATCCTCTGGAGCAGCTTGGGAACCAGTCCGTCCGACTGCTCCAGGAGAGCAAGGAAAAGATGCTCCCCATCGACTTCCGTATGTCCGAAGCGAATGGCTTTGGTCTGCGCAGCCTGAATCGCTTCCTGGGATTTCATGGTAAACTGGTTCATATCCATCTCTCAGTTTCCTCCTCACAAAATTGTTCCTTCATATATAAAACTGGAATCCCAGATAGGATTCCGGTGGCTTGCATTCCGGTCCGGCACGTTCTTCTCTTCCGAAGAGTAGCTCATGCCTCGTTGGGACACCCGAAACCATGAAATGGCCTTAGGGTGTCCTGATTTGTAGGTCGGGTTTCCATACCCGACATGCGATCGTTGGGATTGGAATCCCGACCTACTTATTGAGAAAGTACGGAAAACGCAGCTCTTAAGACGCCTGGTTCAGTCTCCTCCCATCAGCCTGCGCTCCAGTTCGCGTATGTTGGCTTCCAGCGATTCAATGCGAGCCATCAACTCCAGGACGACACCCACTCCGGCATAGTTGACGCCCAGCTGATTCCGTATTCTGAG
>JAAYUJ010000244.1 GCA_012517775.1 Deltaproteobacteria bacterium | reverse complement strand
CAGTGTGCCCGCAATGAACCCAACGATTTGTGCCTTGAGCCCGAAACCGAAACCGGCTGCCAGGGCTGAACCGAGGCATCCGATACCGAAGGAGGCCAGGAGAAAACCTGGAGTCAGTATCTCGGCTATCAAAAGAATGATTGCGATGATGAACCAAAGATGCCATGGGGAGAATATGCCCATTGTTGTCCTCCTAACAGCAGATCAGGTTTCCTTAGCCGACGCCTTTCGACACATTAACAAAAACTCTTGTCAGATGTCTTGCATATCTTCGTTGGCACATGGCGTTCAGAACTCCCGCAGTGTCCGCACGGATGCAAGTGGGAATAGAGACCTGTTGTGGAGTCGGAACTCTCCCCCGTTCACGTTTTCTCTGAAAAATACTCTGGTTCGCTGCTCGCAGGTCGGGATTCCAATCCCGACGATCGCATGTCGGGTATGGAAACCCGACCAACAAAGCGGTCGTTACCCGGACTTGTTGAGAAGTCACCGTGGGAGAATGCAAGAGTATGGAATTGTTTAAATTGTGCTATTTTCTTATCATACCGTCTTGCAGCTTATGATAATATTAGAATTTTGGAACCGGGTCGGGTCAGGAATGAAAACAAGATGGGTTCCCAGGGACCTTATTGGCACTTCGACCATGGACACCCATTGATGCTTCAAGACTCTCGCAGACCTCCGCCATAAACTGAACAAATGGGCATAGACGGTGGCATCTTTCTGGAATACGTGAGCAGGTGACAATTGATGCAAGACGTTGTAGGAAGAAGCAGCCCGACACAATATCTTCGGTGCGGTGTTGATGCAGCCTCCTTGCCAGATGCATCCAATGGGCAAGGGATGTGCGATTTCAAACCCTTCTGGTTTCCCATGCTTCCGGAATATGTCGGGCTAAGCGCCAATCGTTGCCAAGGCACCGCATGTTCCTGTGGGATTTGTCGATGGAAGACCTCCACTTCGATACGGAAGGGGGTTATTGGCTGGGTTTTGCTTGCCTTGGTGTTTTTGCCGGCGGCCTGCGAACCTGAACGGTCCGCCTCGTTCAATGTCGGTGCCGCCGCTCAAACCATCGAGAATAAGGGGTCGGATACGCTCGTCAATCTGGCGCTGGCATGGGCGGAAGTCTATATGCAGGCCCATCCCGATGTGTGCATCTCGGTAACCGGTGGCGGGACGGGTACTGGAATCGCTGCGATGATCAACGGCACAGTCAGTATAGCCAATGCTTCACGGGACATGAAGAAGGAAGAAATCGCCGCCGCTGAGGCCAACGGCATCAAGCCTGTTGGATTTGTGGTTGCGAGAGATGCGATAGCGATTGTGGTCAATCCATCCAATCCGTTGCAGGGATTGACCCTGCAGCAACTATCCGACATTTACACGGGCAGAATCACCAACTGGCAACAGGTGGGAGGCGAAAACCGTCCCATCGTCCTGCTTTCCCGGGAATCGAACTCTGGCACGTACGTTTATTTTCTGGAAAACGTCATCAGAATGGGCAAGAAAGAGAGTGATCTGCTTTTTTCGCCCGATACTCTGCTGATGCCCTCATCTGAAGGGATCAGCACGGAAGTGCGCCAAAATCCCAATGCTGTCGGCTATGACGGACTTGGGTACGTGACACCGGATCAGAAGTTGCTGGCTGTGGCAAAAGATTTGGAGAGTCCCTATGTGCTGCCATCGATACAGACGGTGAACGATGGGTCCTACCCGATTGCCCGCCCGCTCTACATGTATACGGCCGGCGAACCGACGGGTAAGGTCCGAGCCTATATAGATTGGATCCTCGGCGGTGGTCAAGCCCTGGTGCCAAAACTGGGATTCGTTCCACTAAAACCATGATGCGACACGATTCCGGCACCTATCCATTCTGTTGTGCCGACCAACCAGGGGAAGCGCGGGACCTTTGCACGGATTACCCGAGCACTGACATCCCTCGTGACTCTGTGTTCCGGTATGACTCCTTTGAGTGAAGCCATGACGCAGACAGACAAATCCGGGGTCTCCAGGACTCGCTGGGTGGAATTCGCCATTGAAGGCGCCATCCGGCTATTGGGCTTCTCCACCATTGGTTTTGTCCTCCTGATTTTTCTCTTCCTGCTCCGGGAAGGCTTGCCCATCTTCTATGAGGTGCCTCTCGGCAACTTGTTCGGAACCCGCTGGTACCCCACTTTCGACCTGTTTGGCACACTTCCGCTGATTCTTGGATCCATCCTGGTCACGGTAACCGCCATTGTCATCGCGCTGCCTCTGGGAGTAGCCACAGCGGTGTTTGTGAGTGAGATCGCTCCCCACTGGGCCCGCGAAGTCCTCAAGCCGATGATCGAAGTCCTGGCCGGCATCCCGTCCGTCGTGCTGGGTTTTTTTGGGATGCACTTTGTTGCACCGGTGATCCGCAGTATTCTGGGTGCACCTACGGGTCTGACAGTCTTCGCCGGCGCCCTGATTCTGGCCTATATGGCACTGCCGACCATCATCAGCGTCGCTGAGGACGCCCTTGACACAGTGCCTAAAAGCTATCGCGATGCCGGGCTGGCCATGGGGGCCACCCAATGGCAGACTATCTGGAAAGTGGTAGTGCCCGCCGCCCGCTCGGGAATCCTCATGGCGGTCATGCTGGGCATGGGGCGAGCCATTGGGGAGACCATGGCGGTGATGATGGTGACCGGCAATGCCGCGCGCGTCCCCCTGAGCCTTGACTCTCTTTTCCGCCCCGCCCGCACCATGACAGCCACAATAGCTGCTGAGATGGGCGAGGTGGCCCAGGGGAGCACTCACTACCATGCCCTTTTCGGCATCGGAATCATCCTTTTCCTACTGACCTTCCTGATCAATCTGACTGCCGCTTCAGCTATTTTCCACAAGCGTCGCCGGGGGGGGCTGCGATGATCGACCGGTTTGTTGCACAGCGACTCGGTTTCGCTCTGCTGATCCTCACTGCTCTTGTAGTCATCATGCCCATCCTGTTCGTGGTGGGGATCATCGTGGCGTGGGGTGCAAGTGCCGTCAATTGGGAATTCCTTTCCGCCATGCCGTCTGATGGAATGAAAGCCGGCGGGATCTTCCCAACCATTATCGGTACGCTGCTGCTCATGCTGGGGACGGCGATGGCGTCGATTCCCGTTGGAGTCGGCGGTGCCATCTACCTGGCGGAGTATGCCCGCGACACATGGCTTACGCGGGCCATTCGGCTTGCCATCGTGAACCTCGCCGGCATTCCATCAGTGGTCTACGGCTTGTTTGGTCTGGGTTTGTTCGTGCTGTTCCTTCAATTCGGGACCTCCATTGCCGCCGGTGCACTGACTTTGGCCATCATGACCATCCCGGTCATCATCAGTACCGCTGAAGAGGCACTGCGGGCTGTGCCGACTGAGTTTCGCACCATCATCGCCAGTCTCGGGGGGACGCGCTGGCAAGGTATCCAGCGCGTGGTGCTGCCCCAGGCACTGCCAGGCATCATCACAGGCATCATCCTGGGGCTGCTCAGGGCCGCAGGAGAAACGGCGCCCATCCTGTTTACAGTGGCTGCATTCTATTTGCCCCGCCTTCCTCAAAGCCCTTTCGATCCGACCATGGCTCTCCCATATCACCTTTACGTCATTAGCACCCAGGTGCCCGGCATGCCGCTGGAAGTCCAGTACGGCACTGCCTTGGTGCTGCTCACCCTCGTGCTCTCCATGAATTTGGTGGCAACGGTGATCCGCAGCTATTTCAGGCGGAGGCGGCAGTGGTAGACGCCAAGATCCGCATTCAGCAGTTGAGCTACGCGTACGCAGGAGAGGAGGCATTGCGCAATGTCACTCTTGACGTGCAGGCCAACGCGATCACCGCCCTCTTTGGTCCTGCGGGGGGCGGCAAGACCACATTGCTGCGGCTCATCAACCGGCTCAATGATCTGGTGGAGGAAACCAGCATGCGGGGCAGCATCCTGTTGGACGGAGAGGATATCTACGCACCCGGCACCGACGTGCCCGAATTGAGACGCAGGGTGGGGATGGTCTTCGCCTTGCCGCTGCCGCTCCCCGGCACCATACGGGAAAACGTCGTCTGTGGCCCCCAGTTGGCAGGAGTTCGCGACTGGGCTCGGCTGGAGGAAATACTCGAGCGAAGCCTGGCTCAGGCCGCTTTGTGGAACGAGGTCAAAGATCGCCTCGATTCCCCAGCCATCGCCTTGTCCGGTGGTCAGCAACAGCGGCTGTGCATCGCTCGCAGCCTGGCCCTGGAGCCTGAAGTATTGCTCCTCGACGAACCCACTTCCGGACTTGATCCCATTTCCACAGGAAAAGTCGAGGAGTCCCTCTTTGAGTTGAAGCAACAATATACCATCGTTATCGTGCCCCACAGCGTTCAGCAGGCAGCACGCGTGGCGGACTACGCAGCGTTTTTTCTGATGGGAGAACTGATTGAAGTACAGGAGGGTAACCAGATTTTCACTACGCCGCGTGACCAGCGCACGGAAGACTACGTTACCGGCCGTTTTGGATAAGCCAGGGTGAGATGGACAAGATCCGTGTAGAAGGTCTCAATTTTTACTATGGCAAGCATCGCGCCCTGACGGACATTTCTCTCGCTGTCCGGGACCGGCGGATCACCGCCCTGATCGGCCCTTCAGGGTGTGGAAAATCCACCTTTTTGCGTTGCTTGAACCGCATGAACGACACCATCCGGGGAACCAGGACCGAGGGACGCATCCTGCTGGACGGGCAAGATATCTACACATCCGGCATCAATGTGGTGGAACTGCGCCAGCGGGTGGGTATGGTGTTTCAACGTCCCAATCCCTTTCCCCAGTCCATTTGGGACAATGTGGCTTTCGGACCGCGGGTTTTGAGATCGCATACCCGGTCGGGCCTGGCTGATGTCATAGAAGAAAGCCTGCGAGGTGCCGCCCTGTGGGAAGAGGTCAAAGACAGACTCAGGCAGGATGCTCTCAGCCTGTCATTGGGCCAGCAACAGCGTCTGTGCATTGCCCGGGCCATCGCGATCAAGCCGGAAGTCATCCTGATGGATGAGCCCTGCTCGGCCCTCGATCCCATTGCCACGTTGCAGGTTGAGGAACTCATGCGTTCCCTGAAGATGGATTATACCCTCGTCATAGTCACCCATAACATGCAGCAGGCAGCGCGGGTCTCCGACTGGACCGGTTTTTTCTGGATGGGCGAACTGGTGGAGTTTGATATCACTGAAAATGTTTTCACCCGTCCCAGCAACAGGCTGACGGAAGACTATATCACCGGAAGAGCCGGTTGACCCACCTGTGTGATACAGTGCGGAAAAGGCCTTTGCTGATTCCGCGAAGCCACTGAACTGAACATGTATTCGTGGCGGTTAGGAGTTGAGCTGTGGACAGCCGATTTCACCAGGAACTGGATCAGCTCAGGGGGAATGTCTTGAAGATGGCAACCCTGACGGAGCAAGCAATTGAGAAGGCATTCAAAGCCTTGCGGGAAAGGGACATCGAACTGAGCGATGAGATCATCACGAGAGACCAGGACATCGACCTCCTTGAGATGGAAATCGATCGATCCATCCTGAGACTGCTGGCCCTGGATCAGCCAATGGCTCGTGATCTGCGTTTTCTGATCGGTTGCATGAGAATATCCGCGGACTTGGAACGGATAGCGGATCAGGCAGTCAGTATCGCTCATCGAGCGCGCTATCTGAGCAAACGTCCGCCGCTCCCGGAAGACCCGGTAATGAAGAGACTGATAGAAACGTCCCTTGACATGCTGCATGTGGCATTGAGCTGTTTTGCAAAGCTCAGCGTCGACCAGGCGATGGACGTCTGCATGATGGACGACGAAGTGGATGAATTGAACACACAGGTGTTGAAGAACCTGATGGACTACATGATCCACGAAGTACCGGCAATCCAGCGAGGAGTTCAGACTATCATCACGGCGCGCTGCATGGAGCGCGTAGCCGATCACTGCACCAATATCGCCGAAAGTGTGGTTTTTATCGTAAGAGGCGTCAACATCAAACACCATTGTGAGCAGATCTGATGAGGAAAGCTCGCATCTTGGAGGTTTCCACCTGCCAGACGGAGCAGGCGCCGAGGTCCATTGCTGGTATAGGCGCCTTCGAGAAAACACTGTCACTTCTCAGTCAATCCAGGCAGCGATCGCGTGGCAGGTCGGGCGTCCATACCCGACACACTCGTGCAAAGACTGTCGGGATTGGAATCCCGACCCACTCATTGAAAGAGCACAAAACCTTCATCAGGCGGAGCTAATGAGACGATGTGGAGTTGCTGCCGCTCCGGCGCATCGATGGGGGTGTCTCCAGACGATGACTTGCCCGGAAGGGTGTGTCCTGTATTTTGTAATTGTAAGCATGGACCATGAGGGTTTCCAGGTTCACGGTGTCCGTGGTATTGTATGCAAGCAATTTCTCGAGGGACTTCGCATTGCCGTTCCTCTGGTAATCATCCCAAAGCAGCACGGCATGGAAACCGTCCATTCCCTCCAGATCGTGTCTTTTGATCCCAAGCATCTTTTCACAGCGCTTGAGCCCGCCTCCGAACCCGAGACTCTTCAACAGGTATCTCAGATCGATGTGGACCTGATTCATGGGAATGCCCAGATTTCTCCTGATAAGAGGGATGTCGAAGCACTTGCCGTTGTATGTCACAATCACCCCGTAGTTCTCTACGCAGTCCCGGAATTCCTCCATATTGTCCCCGCAGACGAAGGTGAATGTGGTTTGACCGTCGTATAGTGAAATCGTTGTGATGGTATCGTCGAAGCCTCCCACTCCCGTGGTTTCGATATCGAGATAAGCGAGAGAGTCCCGAAAGTCGGGAAAGATGCGCCACAATTCTCCCGAAGGTATCAGGTCTCCGAAGAATTGCGGGTTGCTGCTTTCCAAATGGAGAATGGACTGGTGAATGATGCGCCCTATTGTCTCCCTTTTTTCAGGACTGAAGGAGAAACGGGACGGGATGACAGAAAAGAGGGCCTCCCACGTAGTGATCCCTTCGGCCCACAACCGACGCTCCATTCGCGATCCGACGCCCGGCAGGTGAATGAACGTGTTTCTGAGCATTCTCTGGAAAGATCCTCTGCAACTTCTCAATGAGTCCAGGTAACGATAGCTTCGTAAGCCGGGTTTCCATACCCGACACGTTGACGCAGTGGCTGTGAGGATTGGAATCCCGACCTGCTTGTCGAGAGAGGTCCATCCTCCGCTTGTGCTAATTGCCATCATTGGTCAGAAGGGGAATAGTCTCCTCCCACTCTCAAATGGAACATAAGGAGACTCTCTCTTTGACAGCCTCTTTCAATGCGGCGACAAACCGAAAGAAGAGCTCTGTGGGCCGCTTTCTCTCTTCCCGCGTTATTCCGGCAAACATGAGAAGCCTGAGTCCATGAGTCAACTCCATCTGGGCACCGCAGCCGGAAGGTCCTCTATTGCAAATGTTTCTGGGGTTTTTGCCAAGAAAATCCTTGTGCTCCCCCGTATGAAAGCCTCTCTCTGCAAGCTTCCCGGCGATAATATGCTTGAACAGCACGTCCAGTCCTCCCATAAAGGCAACGGGCGTTTCCCCTGCACAGCCGTGAAGAGTGAGGATGACGGCAGCTTCCCTGACGGCGGAAAGGGCAACGGGCTCATCATATTTATTACTCGTCACATGCAATATCCAATTCCCTGATCTTTTCAGCCCTTCGAAATTGTAGCAGCTGTAATCGGGATGTGCCACGGCAAAAGCAATCTCTGAGGTGCCGGGCTCTATTCCTCCGCCGTGAGGTGCCATGATCAGTACGGAGCAATCCATATTGATAAAGTGGACTCCATAGTCCCTTCCTTCCTCTTCATGTTTCCTGAGCTCCGCAAAACTGGAATAGGGAATGACGCGGCGCTTCAACAAGGGCAGATTCCTCCACACTGCAATGTACAAGTCTTAGAGGGTCTGGAGACGCTCTGTGGCCTGCCTTCTCCTCCAACTGAGGAGAGCAGCAGCATATTTAAAATATTGGGTGGATTACCGGCTTCCTGCCTTGCTTCTCAATGATTTCAGGTAACGACCCCTCTGCAGGTCGGGTTTCCATACCCGACACCTTGGTGCAATGGCTGGCGGGATTGGAATACCGATCCATTTATCTAGAAGGCGGCTTCATGCTGAAACACGATCATTCACAGTTCCGATCGTGTTGAGGGGTGTGATGATGAGAAGCAGACGGATTCCGAGAACACCAGGTTCATCGTGGAGTGAGAGGGAAGCGGAGACGGAATGTTTCGGGATCAATTCTTCAGGCGTATTAGAATCCCCAAGGCATTATACGATCCGATCACCCGCGATGCAACTTTATGGAAATCGGACCTGCCGATTTCATCATGGCGGGGCGAATGACGCTGGTTCATGCTCGTTAGCCCTTTGACAGAAAGCAGTTCCGCCCCCGGGTAATATCGGTTCCGATCTCGAATCCGAGGTGTGATCTGCGATCGGTTGGAAAATACTTGCTCATTCCCACACTTAAACATAAATTCAATGCAATTCTCCATGCCCTGTTGGGGACAACCGAAACAGATCAAATGCTTCTATTCAAGTCTATCAAAAGGAGAGATCATGAAACGCATGTCCATCGCCTTTGTGCTTGTCATTTTCGGCGTCGTTGCCCTCGCTTCCACCGCGACCGCCGCAGCAGTCACCCCGTTTGATATATTTCAGGGAAGCGCACTGAAACAGATTATCGATCGCAACAAGCTCATTGTGGGAATGGAAGTGAAGTTCTTTCCATTCGAATACGCCGACGAAAAGGGTCAACCTGTCGGCTTTGATGTGGAAATAGCTGAATTGGCCGCCAAAGAGCTCGGTGTCGAACTGGAGATCAAGGACATGGAGTTCAGCGGATTGATTCCCGCCCTCCAAGGAGGCAAGATTGACATGATCATCTCAGGGATGACCCGGACCCTCACCCGCTCGAAGGCAGTGAGCTTCACCCAGCCTTATTTCGAGACCGGCCTCTGCGTGTTGCTCAGCAAACAGCGTGCGGATAATGTACAGGATGTGAAGGAGCTGAATGCTTCCGATCGCATTCTTGCAGTCAAACTGGGAACCACTGGAGACCTTATCACAGGCAAACTGTTTCCCAATGCTCGTGTAAACCGCTACAAGGATGAGACCGCCTGCGTGCGGGAAGTCGTGACAGGCCGGGCAGACGCCTTTCTCTATGACCAGCTCTCCATCAGCAAGCATCACAGGGAGAATCAGAAAACCACCCGAGCGATTCTCAAGCCTTTTACCTATGAGCCTTTTGCCATAGCCATCCGAAAAGGGGACAGCGATTTCCTGGGATGGCTCAACCTCTACCTGGAAACCATCAAAGCGGACGGTCGCTACAAGGAGCTCTATGAAAAGCATTTCCGTGACATCATCCACCTGCAGTAGATGAAGAGGAATCATGAGCATCTACAGGTTCTCTCTTCGGCTCTCCCTCGGCCTTGTTGTCGCCGGGGGGCTCTATTACCTCTTTGCGAGCATCGACTATCCCTGGAACTGGCGAGTCCCCTGGGAGTATCGCTCCCTCTTCCTCCAGGGATTCTATTACACCCTTGTAGTGTCCCTTGGTTCTATCACCCTGGGATTCTGTTTCGGTGTGATGGGTGGCCTTGGGCGGGTTTCCAACAGCATCCTGGCCAGAGAGATCGCAACACTGTATGTGGAGATCTTTCGAGGTACACCTCTTCTTGTTCAGATATATGTTTTCTACTTTTGCCTTGCAACCGTGATCCATTACGACAATGCCAAGATCATAGGCATTGTGACACTGGCGTGCTTTTCCGGAGCATATATCACCGAAATGGTCAGGGCGGGGATCGAGTCCGTGGATAAGGGCCAGGTGGAAGCGGCCAAGTCCACCGGCCTTGATTACTGGCAGACCATGCGGTACATTGTATTCCCCCAGGCCCTGAAGCGCATCATTCCACCGGTAACCGGGCAGTTCGTATCCCTCATCAAGGATTCATCACTTCTTTCCGTCATCTCGGTGAGAGAGCTCACCAAGGCATCCGAAATCATCAACGCGACCACCTACAAGACATTTGAGGCATATCTTCCATTGGCGGGGCTCTATCTGGTGCTCACGTATCCTCTCTCGTACCTCACCCGGCGTCTGGAGAAGCACATGAAATATGAACACTGACGCGCCGATTGTTCGCAAGATTTGCCGTCTGAGCACGAAAAGAATAGGGAGGAAAAAATAGTGCGCAAACGACCTTCCATCGGAGATTTCCTGACTAACCTGGACCAGCCGATGCCAAGAGGGGAGAAGCTGAGGAAGTTGGCGAGGAATCTGTGGCGAAGGGTGTTGTTGAGGCAGAACTGCTGTGGGCATCCTGGGGAGCCGGGATGTTGAAAGGTGGAGAATTCATCCGGGGCGGATGGGAAGCACCATCGACACGGGTAAGGGATTGTTCAGCTGCTGCACTGGTCACGAAAGCAAGCGGTCAGCGCATGGGAGAGAGGATTTCACGCAGAAACAGTCGGGTTCTATCATGCCGCGGCGATTGGAAGAATTCCTCCGGAATTGCTTCTTCAAGGATTTGGCCGTGGTCCATGAAAGCGATGCGGTCGGAGACCTCCCTGGCAAATCCCATTTCATGAGTCACCACGACCATGGTCATGCCCAATTGAACCAAGTCTTTCATGACAGAAAGCACTTCTCCGATCATCTCCGGGTCGAGGGCGGAGGTAGGCTCGTCGAACAGCATGATTTTGGGCTTCATGGCCAGAGCCCTCGCTATTGCTACTCTCTGCTGCTGGCCCCCTGAAAGCTGCGAAGGAAAATAGTCCCGTTTTTCTTCAAGTCCCACCCGCTGGAGAAGGGCCATCGCCTGCTCTTCCGCCTCCTTCCTCGTGAGATTCCTAATCTTCATGGGGGCCAGAGTGATATTCCCGAGGGCATTGAGATGGGGATACAGGTTGAACTGCTGAAAAACAAAACCGATTTCCGCACGAAGCTTCCTGATATCCGTCTGAAGATCGGAGACATTCATGCCGTCAACAATGAGCCTTCCGCTGTCGATGCGCTCAAGGCGGTTGATGGTCCTGATGAGTGTCGACTTCCCGGAGCCCGACGGACCACAGACGACGAATACTTCCCCCTGCTTCACATGCAGGTTGACGTCCTTGAGGACGTGAAGCTTCCTGAACCACTTGTTTACGCCTTCAAACGTTATCATGGCGGTGGGTAAAGGCTTTGAAGCACAATGAGGGATTAGAAGGAACCATTGTATGGTGGGCAACGATGCATCTTGTGCCCACCATACAAGGCCAATCTCGCAGGAATGCTAACCGGGCGAGAAAAGATAGTCCACAGTGCGGTGAAGCATCTTCGCTCCCCTGATTTCCGTCTCGAACAGGGGCACAACCGCTCTCACTCCATCACCGAAGATTCTCTCAATGGACTGCAAATGCTCCTCCTGCATCCTGATGCGGTTGAGGACGAACTCCGCTGCATTTGCTCCGGCTTGCTCCTTTTGGATGACACCGTTGACGATGACTCCCCCCACAGGAATTCCGAATTCGTGGAACCAGTTGATAAACCGGGTTATCACCGCAATGGGAAGGCTCTCAGGCAGAGTCACAAAGTAGAAGGCGGTGAGGGCTTCGTCGGTGAGCAACTCCTTTGCGTGGGCCATTCTTTCACGCAGGTTCAGGAGGTAGTCCAACAACGGATCCTTTTCTTCCTTTTTCTTTGAAAAGGAAAGCATCTCCCGAAGAGACTTGGCCTCCTCACGACTTTTTACCATCTTTTCCACCCACATGGAGTAGACCTTGGACATCCCGAGGAGTCGCCTGGCATTGGCAGTCGGAGCCGTGTCAAAGACATAGAATTCATACTCGTCCTCGAACATCAGATCCATCATGTTTTCGAACATGGCGGACTCCTCAAAGGCCGGATTCATGGTTGCGGATTCGATGAAATCTTCCGCTTTGGTCGTGATATCCGCAAACTTCAGAAACCAGTTGATCTTCTCCCGGATCTCCCGTTTGGAACGTTCGATGGTGTCCCGGGTGTCGATCTCGAATGCATAGCAATCGGGCTCCCCTTCCACGGCAGTTGGTTTTCCGAACACATCCTGACCCAGCAGGTTGGAAAGACTGTGGACCGGGTTTGTCGACGCCAACAGGGTTTTGCGGCCTTGCTTGGCGGACCAGATCGCAGCTGCACCGGCCATGACGGTCTTCCCGACACCTCCCTTTCCCCCGAAAAATATGTACTTCTGCCGGGGATGATCACTCATGAACTGATTCATGCTCGTGCTTATCTTGACCACAATGCCCCCCGCGTCACGGATCATAGGTATTCACCGTACATAGCCCTGCTCATCTTCTCGATCATTGCCAGCCCGGTCACATCCCGCTCCATTTCTGGAACCGAAGCATGGATCTGGCCGGCAAATTCCCTCTCGATGACCTCGAGGTAGTGGTCCTGCATGGACATTCGATTCCTGAGGTACTCGGGAATGTTCTGCTCCCTGAGCTCCGGCGGCAGAACCCGGTTGATGATGTATCCGCTCAACGGCACATCGAACTTGCCGAACAGCTCCGCGGCCTTAATGGTATCCTTGATGACCATTTCCTCCGCGGTCAAAACAAAGAAAAATGCCGTCTTCTTCTTGTCCGTCAGGATACTGGAAGATCTGTTGATACGGTCCTTGATGTAGAGCAGCTCCTTGAGAATCATGTCCTCTTCCGCCTCCTTGTCCCGACGGATGACGGATGCCACCTGGTCGTACTCACTCATCTGCTCCCTGAGATTCGTGATCTTGTCAATCCAGGCGTCATATACGGAAGCCATGCTCAGATAGTACAGGGCATGGCCCAGGGGAACCAGATCGTAGATGTAATAGTCGTAGCCGCCTTTGATCACGATATCCACCACTTCATCGAAAATGGCGCTCTCTTCCATTGCAGGCTCAGCGGCCGCTGCCTGGATATAACTTTCGATCTCCTCCGGAATCTGTTCCATTCCATACATGTCAAAGATCTTTTGCCGGATCTCCTGTTGATACTCCTTCACCCGCCGATCGGCATCGATCTCCTGGGCATAGAGGTTGGGCATGATCTCTGTCGGTCCCTTGCCGAAAATGTCCTGTTGGAAGATGTCGCTCAAAGAGGCCTGCGGATCCACCGAGAAGACCAGAACCCTCTTTCCAGTTTTCGCAAGGTAATATGCGGTGGCGGCCGAAAAAGTGGTCTTTCCCAGACCACCCTTGCCTCCAAACATGATGTATCGACGATCCGGATACTGCTCGAAAATACGTGCAAGCGAAATAGGAATCACCCCTCTCTGATTATTTGCAGTTTTGCAAAGTTTGACGTTCATCCGGCATTTGCCGGATCTCGGGAAAGCGAGAGCTTAAGTGCCCCCAACGACTATCCCTTTGAACACTGCGCCCTCCTGAGACCTCACTCATCAGGGCCGCCTTCGTCAGCAAAGGTCGGGACCCGGGAATCAGTGCTCCCGGTGGATGCCCGGTCAGGCCAGTGCATCCGTGAGGTCTTTCTCCCGCAACATCCGCCGCTTCCAGGTGGAAATCTGGGGGACGACGTATGGGAGGAGCCTAAGAGAATAATAAGGGGGGAGTATGGGTACCCCCAGCATGTCTCCCATGGTGATGAGTATGAACAGATGCTCCATGCTCGATCGGGTTTTCAGGGCAAACCGGGCCGAGTCATGGGCGGCAACCCCATATACGAACTCTTTGACCGCTTTGAAGAATCCTCCTTTCCTCTTTTCCTCTTCCGACATGGACTGCTCTCCTTTCATCGAGTAGTGGGAGGACCCCGAGGGT
>JAAYUJ010000243.1 GCA_012517775.1 Deltaproteobacteria bacterium | reverse complement strand
TCATCAAACCCTGAACCTCGCCCTCCGCAGCGTTCTCACACTGCTCATTCCTCTCTCCATCTGGATGATGTGCATCGCCAGACCGACGATCGTTCTCATTTTTCAACAGGGATATTTCAACCCGACCGATACGGACTTGACCGCTCGAATCCTTAGGATTCTCCTGGCGGGGGTGTCCTTCTGGGGGATTCAGCAGGTCCTGGCAAGGGGCTACTATGCCCGCCAGGACACCCTTTCTCCCGCCATTCTCGGAACTGCTGTGACCGCACTCTCCATCCCTCTCTTCTGGGCGCTGTGCACGAACCTGTTGGCGATGGGAGTAGCCATGGCCAGCGCATCGGCAATTGCCTCTTACACTCTGTTGCTCTGCTGCCTATGGTGGTATCGATTCGGAACGGAGACTTTCGCCGGGATTGGAACCGCATCACTCAAACTCCTCCTGATATCATTTCTAGCCGGCACACCCACAGTGTTTATCCTGCGCACTGAATTCATCGATTCCGCAAATCACCCTTATCTGAAAGCCCTTTGCGAGATCGCATCCAGCGGCCTCGTTTTCGGTCTGGTTTTCGTGGGTCTTTCCTCTCGCTTCCTTCCACTCCCTGTGGAGCCATTCCTGAAAAAACTGGGTCAGATCCGGAGGATTTTTCTCCGCTAATTCCCCGGTGGCATTACCCATGACACTTGACAAGCGCCGCTATCATCACTAGGTTACCTTGGCACTCCTCATAGATGAGTGCTAACAGGAGACAAAGGGGACCACCGGTGACGGAGCTGACGAAAAGAGATCAGGAAGTGCTCGGGGCTGTAGTAACGGACTACATCCAAACGGGAGAGCCTGTAGGTTCGCGCACGATTTCCAAACGATATGGTATAAGGGTCAGTTCCGCGACGATTCGCAACGTGATGGCAGATCTGGAAGAATTGGGTTTTCTCCTTCAGCCTCACACATCGGCTGGACGCATCCCCACGGACAAGGGCCTGCGGTTCTACCTGGACTCCCTGATGCAGTCCAAAGCTCTGGAGGATGCGGAGCGCGCCATGATCCGTCAGGCGTTCCAGGGAATGCAAAAGGATCTCAAGGAAACGCTACACAGGACTTCAAGGATTCTATCGAAGTTTTGTAGACAGGCAGGCGTTGTGTTGTGGCCGAAGTTAAGTTCTACCCGTTTCAGGCATATCGAATTTGTGCGGCTGAGACCCCAACAGGTTATGGCTGTCCTCATATCAAAGTCGGGCCTGCTCCATCACAACCTTCTGGAGCTGAAGGAGGACATTGGCCAGGATGAACTGGACAAGTATTCGCAATACCTCAACGAGCTTCTTCAGAATGTTCCTCTTGGAGAGGTAAAACGCCGTATCCTGGCCGAGATGAAAAAAGAAAAGGTCATATTCGATCAACTCTACAGCCGGGCTCTTGAAATGAGCCAGCGGGTTTTCCATGAGAATCTCGAGAGCAGTGACATCTACATAGAAGGCCAGACCAATCTGTTCAACAACCCGGAGTTTTCCGACATGCAGAGGATGCGGAGGATTCTGGAAGCTCTCGAAGACAAATCGAGGATTGTAAAGCTCCTCGACATGACGCTCAAAACGCCCACCGGGGTGCGAATCACTCTGGGTTCCGAAAGTGAGCTCGATGAACTTCAGGAAATCAGTCTGATTTCTTCTCCTTACTGGCGAGGAGATACACTTCTGGGAGTTCTGGGAGTTATCGGCCCGTTGCGAATGGACTACTCCCGGATCATTCCGGTGGTGGAGTTCACTGCAAGCTTGTTGAGTCAATTGCTTGAAGACCCTGAAACTTGCTGATCCCTGCCCGGTCCGGGTGATACCGCCTTCCTTCTCCATGAAGTGAAGGGAGTTCTGGCTTTTGAATTCACCCGTTATAAGATCAAACGGAGTTCAAAGCAAGTTGCGTGAGGATGCAGGCAGCATTGGGTGAAAGAGTAGAGACGTAATACGGAGGATTTTTTAGACGCCCTCATCAGTCCGCTTCGTTTTCAATCAAGTTGTTCAGCCACTGGTGAGGAGCTCGAAAATCGAAGATGCGGAATGAAAGGTTTTTGATCGATGACAGGAGAGCAACAACACAAAGAGACTCTGACGGAAAAATCGGCTTCCGTGGATCTGGAAAGCAAACAGGAAGAAGAAGAGGCAGGGGAAGTCACCGAGGAACCGGAGGACCGGGATTTGGCCAAAATGCTGGCCGAGAGGGAACAGGAGATACAACAGCTCAATGACCGCCTTTTGCGCCTGGCCGCAGATTTCGAGAACACGAGAAAGCGTCTGGAGCGTGAGAAGTCTGAAAGCATCAGTTATGCAAATGAAAGTCTTCTTCGGGAGCTCCTGCCAGTGATTGACAATCTCGAACGGGCAGTGGAACATGGGGAAAGTGAATCGGATTTTCAAGGTCTTTTGGATGGAGTCCGGATGACCCTGAAAGGTTTTCTCACTGTAATAGCGAAGTTCGGGTGCGCCCCCTTTGATTCCATCGGAAAGGCATTTGATCCAAACTATCATGAAGCATTGATGCAGCAGGAAAGCCCGGATCACCCGGAAAAGACCATCCTCCAAGAACTGCAGAAGGGCTATACGTTGAACGAACGACTTCTTCGCCCCGCATCAGTTGTGGTTTCGAAGACTTCAGATTGATAACAAGCAGATTGCGATTGCGATAATCGCGTCCAACATAAGCCCGGATCACGCCAGATTCATACAAGCAGGCTGATTCGTGATTAATTTTCCAATAATCAGAAGAATTCATATGAAGAATACTTGGACAAACGTTTTTTGAAGAGGAGGATATTTAAATGGCAAAAGTAATTGGAATCGATCTTGGAACCACCAACTCGGTGGTTGCAATTATGGAGGGAAAAGAGGCCAAGGTGCTTACAAATTCAGAAGGGGGTCGAACGAC
>JAAYUJ010000242.1 GCA_012517775.1 Deltaproteobacteria bacterium | reverse complement strand
CGATTGTGTGGATCTGCCGCCGAACCAGTGCCCGTCCAACAGAGAAAGGCCCAGCACTACATAGTGAATCCCACTTCCAATCGAAAAGAGTGCAGTGGCGACAAAGACAGGATAGAAGCTCCAGGGAGGCCAGACAATCAAGGATGAGCTCAGAACAAAGAGAATCGTGAGCAACTGCAGGAGTGTGGTGAGCTTGCTCAGCACGCTGGGTCGTATTTCCACATGAATTTGAAAAAAACACAGGGTGATCAATCCGAGAAGGATCATAGTATCACGACTTACCGCTATAATGACCAACCAGTTGGGAACCAGACGCAGGTGCCCGAGAAGAATAAAGGAACTTACCAGGAGCAGCTTGTCTGCCAATGGGTCCAGATAAGCACCCAGTTTGGATTTCTGATGAAACATGCGTGCGATAAACCCGTCAAGGCCATCGGTGATCCCTGCTATGAAGAACACGAGAAGTGCCTGGTTGAGTTTGTTATCCACAAGAAGCCACACTAGATAAGGCGTGAGAAACATACGTATCAATGTCAGCAGGTTTGGTATGGTCATGGTCATTGTTTCTATTGGGACGCTTCAGAATGAACAACGGTCAGGACAACCTCCCCTCCATCCGACGATGGACCGTGAACTTGAATGCCGGCCCCACTTTTCAAGCGGATACCCTTCATGGATTCGAGAACGTTTCCATCAACCCCGTGCAGATGCACCAACCCCCCTTCCCTCCCAAACTCCAAGCCCTCTATCTTCAGGGACCCGGCCTTTTCTCGTAAGATTTTCTCTATTTCCTCCCAATCCGCATGGGGACGATCAGAGCGGATTCTCAATACCAGAGCGCCGTCTCTTGAGGGCGTTACCCGGGGTTCCACCTCTTGGCGGTCAGGCCGCTGGGATTCCACTTCCATGGCCCCCCCCCCAAGCAACCGCTCCAACTGAGGAACGACAAAGGTGGCGAGCTCCATTGCACCTTCCATGGTTGATCCTGCGTCAACGGAGAGTTCCTTATGGATCTCTCCCAGTCTCCTGCCGGAAATCACATCAAGCACGACGAGTGTGGTTGAAAGACGCATTCCCGAAGCATGATCCTCCCGCACCGATATGCTGCCCGTTACGGCACGATTCACTCCTGCATCTTTCGCAGTGGAGAAAACCTGTTCAATATCTGCCGCCCCTTTGTCGTCTGCCACAATCACCCCTTCGGGAGGGTATTCCAGGGACCAGCCGAACTGCTTGCTCTCTTGAAGGACATTTGCCGCAAAGATCCCCTGTGCATCCATTCGGCCGACCGGGACATGCCATCCTCGATCCCAGCGTTCGGCCACAGCCCACAGAATAGCCTTTCCATGCGCCCCACTGCTTCCGTCTTCTCCAGTAACGGCACTCTTTTCATGTTCCTCTGAAGCTCCGTAATGCGTATCTGACGGACCAGCCGACGGGGTCGATTCCTCTCCAGCATCTGTACTGTGAAAGGCCTCGAAATGCACGAGATCCCTTTTCAATGCTTCCATCTCAACCTTTACCTGCCCTGTGATCTGATAGAAGTTACCTCTCTCCATCCCTTCAGAAAAGACCTGGTAGTTCTGAACGTATCGCGCCGCTTGTTTGAATATGCCTTCCTTCAGTGCAGCGTAGTGTGTCTCCATCTGGGAGGGAGAAAAAATCCGGGCAACTGCCTGAATGACCGCCTGCGACAAGAAATCATCAAGGGCTTCCCGGCGACTCTCCGCTTGATTCTGAGGATCTACAACAGCTCTTCCTTGACAGAAGAACAATCCGGAGGACTGGTTCTGACGTTCCACTGCAGCCACTGCACAGGGGATCGGAAAGGATTCGAAATGGATCAAGAAGGTAACGACAGAAAGAGTCAAAACGAGGTAAATTGCTTTATACCTGAGGATTTGTGACTCCATTTGTTCTGCTCCACCTCATTTTGGCAGGTGATGCCGGACCTGTCCGGGAAGCAACAAATTGAGCGCGAGTGCATTGTATGCGCCTTCCATATTTTTGCATATTTTGGGCATTATTTGGTACCATAGTCGTCTGCCAAACAAAAGGAGAATTCGTTGCGAACGCCACAGACTGAATGCACTGTTCGACGATTCATCATCGCTCCATTCCAGATCCACTATCTGCGTTTCCTGATCGAAGCCTATGAGGGAATTGCCGTCGTCAGCACGGAAGACCCTGATCTGGGCCTGGTCAGACTCAATATTGCCCCAGGATGTGAGGAGGATGTTGAAAGGATACTCGAAGGAGAGAAGCTTTCCCTCATGCTCCGGGAAATCGAACCTCGAGAATGATTCGTTTACGCCAACTTCAGCCACAGACGCTGCCGAATGATCGATATCTCCCTCGAACTGCAGCCGTGGAGTCCCCATGTCGGTTTAATGGTGATGGCCGCATTCAACCGAATATGTTAAGTGGCACTGCTGGAAAAAACAGCCATTTCAACAGGAAGACCGGCAAGGAACCGGTGGAGTAGGAATCATGGCAGGAATCAGGGGAGCTGAGCTCAGCCATTATGTTGAACAACTCCTGGAAGCTGTACTGAACGGGACGACTCCCAGAGGGTCTGACGGCCGCTTGATGTTGCGTCTGGCGCAGGAAGTGTTGAACTTCGAATGCAGGAGTGTTCGGGTTGTGGCATTTGGAGGTGGTACAGGCCTTTCCACGGTTGTGGGTGGTAACTCACAGCTCAGCGACTGGCCCGAGAATCCCTTTGTCGGTCTGAAAGAAGAGTTTTCTTCCATCGATGTGGTCGTGTGCGCTACGGATGATGGAGGGTCGACCGGTCTGCTTCTGCAGCACCTCCCGATCATCGGAATCGGCGACTTGCGCAAATTGCTCCTGTCTCTCATCCTGCGTGAGAACATCAGATCGACATACGGCCTTGACGACTCAGCAACGCTGCACCTCGCTCATGTCATCCATTGCATCTTCAATCACCGCTTTTCTCCGGACGTGGATGACTCGAAATGCGTCTCGAATCCGTGTACTGTCGTTCCCGCAGATCTCCAGGGGTGCTGCCCTGAACCGCTTGTGGAGCTTCTCTCCTCCCTTGGCCGATATGTCTCCCCAGGGGGAGAGGGTCCAACAATAAGGCCTGGAGGCCACTGCCTCGGGAATCTTCTCCTCACGGCCGCTATCCTCAGGGAATCTCGTAATGAGGGAAATCGCCCGCCGGCGATGAATGCAATCAAGAAGGGGCTCGATGTTTTGGCCCGAGCAATTGGAGCATCACCGTGCCGTCTGCACCCCGCTACCGCCACCCCGGGCCAGCTTGTGCTGAGATACGGCAATGGCGTTGCTGTTCGGGGACAGTGGAAGTCCGCCCATTGCCGACGGAATTTCCCCATCGATCGGGTGGCCGTTGAGTATTGCGAGCAGCCCGCGGTGAGTGAGAATGTATGCAGAGCCATCGAAGAAGCAGATCTTATCGTTTTTGCTCCCGGCAGTGTTTACACGAGTCTTATGCCCATTCTGCAACTTGAGCCCATCGTCACTGCAATCAAAGACAACAGAAAGGCCTTGAAGATCCTTGGAGCCAATTTCTGGATTCAGGAGGGAGAAACCGATATATCGCAGCGGAGCGGGAATCGAGGCTTTTACGTCTCTGAACTGGTGGAGGCTTACGAGCACAACGTGCGTGGAGGGGCGAAGGGATTGTTCGATGTCGTGTTGAGCGCCAATCTCGAGAATGTTCCCGGTAGTGTTCTGTGTAACTATGCCATGGAGGGGAAAAGCCCCATCTACCTGGACCGCCATCGCGTGGAACGGCTTGGAGTGTTTCCCCTGGAAGCGACGATTTATTCCACAAGGCGGATGAGACTCGCTCAGGTGATCCATCATGATCCTCAGAGGTTTGCGCTGGCCGTTCGAACACTTGTGTTTGCACATCAGCGGTTCAATCTCAAGTCTGAAACGACTGCATCAACAGTCTCCGGGCAAACCTTATCTGATTGTCCTTATGTCTCCGCCCCTCCGCTGTGCGCGTACCGAGAGGCTGCCCAAACAGCTCTCTCAGGAAAGCATTTCTCCCCCAAAGAGCTTCTTTCCACGATGCTCGAGATTGTCTGGGAAAATCGCGACATCCGCATCAACCACCTGGAATTCTTTCAGGGAGCGGAGATTGTTTCCACGGCAGAATGGAACAGGAGCAAGGAGTGGGATAACGTTCTCGGATATTACGACCCGGAAGACGGCATGCTGAGGGTTCACGAGCAGTTGCGTGACCACCCTGATCGGATTCGTGACAATCTGTTGATTGCCCTTGGTGAATCATTGCTGGGAAGGTATCTTGAACATCGTCGGTGGATTTCTGGAGCCATGACCTGCGATTGGGGTGGAAGATGCTACGAGATTACGCTTCGCCCTGTGGAGGAGCGCGGATGCTTTCTCAGCGATTCGGAACTGCACACTTATCTGACCCTTTCTCGCATGGTTCAAAGCCCCCACGATCGCCGAACATACCGAATAACGCTCAATGACCATGAGGGATTTCTTCCGCCGGGTCTTTTATTTGGCCTGATGTATGCCTGGTATCTCAACAATTCCTACGGCGCCGTCATGGAATATGAGATGTCAATGCTCCGCTGGCAACCACAAAAGCTGATTCCCCATCAGATCGTTGAACGAAAGCGCAAACAGGCCCTCATTGAATTCTTCCGCAAAGTGGTGTTCGCACACGAGAGTTGATATACCGTAGTCCATGTCATGGGTCGATTCTCTCAATGGAGGTATTGATGGAGCTTATGCCTGGAAGTCATCG
>JAAYUJ010000241.1 GCA_012517775.1 Deltaproteobacteria bacterium | reverse complement strand
CGCCATCGCTCTCCGAACCAATGCACCCATCTATGTCGCCGAAGAGGTGCTCATCAAGTACAAGAAGTCCGAACCTTCGAGCCAACCTGTGTTCGATCGCGAGAAACAGGAGAAATGGGCTGAAATCCTTGAGGATCTTGACCCTTCAGATTTCAGCAAATACAAGATGTAAGCCGTTTTCTCTATTTTCGTCTCCTTATCGGCTCAGAGAATACTATTGGGAAAATTGGCTTATCATAACTCCAATGACTGGACAGGCAATTCTCCTGCAACAGAAAGGATACCCGCCTCTCGCCCATAGCCTCTTCGACATGAATCATTTGGACCACATTCCGCCACGGATGATTGAGCCATGAAGTGGAACAGGTACATGCTGAAACAGATCGTCGACGTCGCCCGGGGGATGACTCCTGCCGACTTATGCATTCGCAACTGCCGCGTTGTCAACGTGTTCTCGGGCCGCATCGAAACCCACGATCTCGCAATTCACAAAGGGTTTTTCGTGGGATGGGGAAGTTATGAAGGCAGACTCAGCTGGGATGCGGAAGGCCTTTATGCCTGCCCCGGTTTTGTTGACGGGCATATCCATATCGAAAGTACGCTACTGAATCCAATCGAGTTCAGCCGTGCTGTTGTTCCCCATGGAACGAGCACGGTCATTGCAGACCCCCATGAAATCGCAAATGTTCTGGGATTGGACGGCATTCGCTATTTTCTGGAATCGACCATGAACGTGCCCATGGACATATTTTTCAACCTCCCAAGCTGCGTTCCCGCCTCACACCTGGAGACATCCGGCGCACAACTCACAGCTGTGGATCTTTACTCCCTCATCCCTCATGAAAAGCTGCTGGGACTCGCCGAAATGATGAATGTTCCCGGCGTGCTTTGTAATTCGGAGGAAGTTGCTGACAAGATTCTGCTCTTTCAAGATCACATTCTGGACGGCCACGCACCCAAGTTGAGTGGAACCGGACTGAACGCATATCTGGCTGTCGGTATCGGTTCGGACCACGAATGCACGTCCCGCGATGAGGCCGAAGAAAAACTCGCCAAAGGAATGACCATCATGATTCGTGAGGGCAGCCAGTCAAAGGACATGGAGGCCCTGCTTCCCATTGTGAACAGCCATACCTGGCGGCAATGCATGTTTGTGAGCGATGACCGTCACCCTGATGACCTTCATCAAAACGGTCACATGGATTCCATTGTGAACAAGGCGATGGACCTGGGGATGGACCCTGTTCTTGCATTGACTCTCGCCACATGGACACCATGCCGCTACTTCCGATTGTCGCGCCGGGGCGCCATCGCACCGGGATACCTTGCAGACTTCAGTCTGAGCCCTGCACTGCATCCCTGGAGTCCACGGCATGTATTCAGAAGAGGCGTTGAGGTGGCTCGAAATGGAAAGCTTTTGACCGCCCCGGATAGGGATGAGAGGCTCGAGATCCCGAAGAGTCCCATGTGCATAACACGCACAGATCCGATGGATCTCAGAGTGACACCCCTGCCGGGACTCCTTCGAACCATCGGAGTTCAGGAAGGCACACTGTTGACTCAAAAGCTGCTCTTCACTCCCAGAATTGAGGGCGGATTTGTCACTGCGGACCTCGATCGGGATATACTCAAGCTGGTCGTTTACAATCGTTATGTTCCGGACCGTCGGCCATCCGTGGGATTTGTGCACGGCATCGGGTTGAAGGAAGGAGCGATTGCAACTACCGTGGCACATGACTCCCACAATCTCATCGCCACCGGGACTTCTGATGCGGCAATTCTGCACGTGGTCCGCGCCCTCATGGAGGCAGGGGGGGGCATGGCCACCGGTAGCGAAAGCGGTAGCATCGATGTTCTTCCACTGCCTATTGCAGGACTTATGTCGAGAGAACCCCTGGAACGGGTAGTGGATGCCCTGAGCATCCTGAGGAAGCGTGTTTCCGCCATGGGCTCTTCTTTGCATAATCCATTCATGGCCCTGTCGTTTCTCGCACTTCCTGTCATCCCCGAATTGAAGCTGACTGATCTGGGGCTGGTGGATGTATCGCTCTTTTCACTCGTATCCCTTTTCGAATCCCCATGAAAAACGCCTTGCAGAGCCAGACCGTATTTGTTAATTTGAAAACCATACGATCTTATTACTGTTTTTAACACCAATTCATCCTGTAATTCTGATCTGCATGATCAGGTTTGGAGTGAGGCGTCGAGGGGTTAATGACGCATCGAGAATGGAAGGCTTCATCATCATGAAAACATCCTAGCCGGATAGAACCCACAGGAGGCAACCATGAGTACGGTCTCATGCAGTTCCATGGATGATGTTGTGAATTTCGCCATCGAGAAGGAAGAGAAGGCGATGGAGTTTTATCAGAGCTGTGCGGAACGTGCCAGAAATCCTGGAATCAAGAAATTCTTCCAGGAGATGGTGGAAGAAGAACGACGCCACCGAGATCTGCTCAAGAACCTCGACCCTGTGAGCCTTGGCAGTCTGACCCTAGATAGAATCGAGGATCTCCGTATCAGCGACTACTTGGTGGATGTAACGTTCACTGATGAAATCACTTACCAGGAAGCCCTGACTCTTGCCATGAAGAAAGAGGAGAAGGCCCATGCGTTCTACTCGGCATGGCAGGGGAAGTGCATGCATGAGAAGACCGCGAAGGTCTTTGAAATGCTGGCTCAAGAGGAGATGAAGCATAAGCGCCGGATTGAAACCATGTACGATGAAGAAATCCTGACCTGGGACTAGGATAGATCGCCGCAAGCTGACGTAACTGAAACGCACGGAGTTCATCGCTAAGAATTACGTCATTCTCCAATCGCTCAGGAAATGATGTCGCACTTCTCATTCCATTCTCGTGTGGTGCATTGCTCTCCAAATTCTGCTTTGCAGGATTCACGGCCGGTTGGTTGTCCGGTGTCTGTCGAGCCGACGAGCGCAGGCCTGCAGGAAGGTTTTACGAAACAAAGAGCATCAAGCCGCGCTGGTGAATATGTTTTGTCTATGGTGCTGGAACGAGGATAGGGTTATTGGCTTCGTTGCGTCTCAGCAGAACATAAAAGGCTCCCGCCCCCCCGTCATAAGATCTTGCAGAGGCAAAAGCGAGAACCAGCCGCTTCAGGGGAGCATGAGTCAACCACCTCACCAGGCTGTGCTTCAAGACGGGTTCCTTTTCCAGGGAATTGAGGCCTCTTCCTGAGACGATCAGAACACAGCGCCTCTTCTGGGCAAAGCTTCTTTGAATGAACTGAACCACCATCGGTAATGCCTGCTCGCGATTGAGTCCATGAAGATCCAGGTGGGCCTGATAACTGAAATCTCCGTTTCTCAGTTTCTTGACCACGTTGGGGGAAAGCCCCTGAATGGCTCCATCTATATATTCATCTGAGCAGCTCAGTTCGAACGGCGTGTCTCCGGATACCAGATCAAGCAGATGATGGTATGCATTCAGCTCTTCCTGGGCTAGAAACCGCGGAGGCTGCTTGGGAAGAGGCCTGCGCGGAACCCGTTTACGGGGTCGATCCGCAATGGGAATCACCCCCTTCATGGCCTCACGGAAGAGCCTTTCACCCTCACTCTGAATATCCACTTCGCCGATTGGTGCAGTCAATTCTGAGGAAGTGAGGCGTTTTTCCCTCAAAACCTTTTCAAGATGTTGATCTAGGTCTCTAAAGGGGGTATAGAATCCCTTCGCGGAGGGTTTTCGCCTCTTTGCCTGGCGACCTGCAGAATGGTTGGGGCCTGCTCCTCTCTCATCCATTTCCATGCTCGCTTTGTTCAATTCATACACAACACTATAGCATCTCTGAAGATGACGGATAACTGTTTTCATGCGACCTGCCGTTCTCATCGAAACGCAAACCGACTTCAACAGACTGATGAGCATGCTTGCCGATGCAAGCCAGATTGCTGTAGATACCGAGTCAAACAGCTTTTTTGCCTACTACGAGAGAGTCTGCTTGATTCAGATTTCCACAGACGAAGACGATTACCTTGTCGACCCTCTGTCATTGAAAGACGTTACCCCATTCTGTCAGATCCTTCGCGACGAGAGTATTGAGAAGATCTTCCACGCGGCATCCAACGACCTGATCGGCCTCAAGCGTGACTTCCACTGCTGCATCCGGAATCTCTTCGACACGGCCGTCGCCTGCAAGCTCCTCGGAGTTAAGAAACTCGGACTTGCTAAAGTCCTTGATGAGCACTTCGGGGTCACTCTCAATAAGAAGTGGCAAAGATGTGACTGGGAAAAACGCCCTCTTAAAAAGGAACAGATCGATTACGCCCGCCTTGATACCCATTACCTGATCCCTCTGCGACATCGCCTTGCCTTGGAGCTCATCAAGAGAGATCTGTGGCAAGATGCACAGGAAGCCTTCGTGAAGATTTGCTCTCAGGAAGTACAGGAGAAGGTATTCCAGCCCAACGGCTTTGCCCATATCAAAGGCGCTCAAGCCCTGGACAATCAGTCCAGAAGAATCCTGAAGGATCTCTACCGGTATCGTGAACAGGAAGCAAAACGCCGCAACCGGGCACCTTTCCGTATTCTCTCCAACGAGACTCTGGTTCGCCTCGCGATGGACCATCCGGGCAGCGTGCAGGAACTGGCGAGGGTCAAGGGGCTGCCCAAAAGTTATCAGAACAGCCGGGCGGCCTATGGATTGTTGGAGCTTATTCGGCGGACTCACGACACTTGCGACGACATGAAAATGTAAGGAAAATTCGATGACATCCAACATAGCTGTTGGCGACTGCTTCAAGGCCTATTGCCACGATCAGGATAAGGCACGCGATCCTCGACAGACGGTCCAGTGGGTCAAAGACCGCCTGGCCGACCTTGATATTCGTATACTCAACAAGACGGAAAGGATTGACACCGGAAGACTGGGCATACCGGTTTACATCAGTCTGTGCGGCGAGGACGCCACGAGGCTGACCGGAACAAAAAAACAGATGGGAAAAGGCGCTACCCCTGCTCAGTCAGAAGCCAGCGCGATCATGGAGCTCATTGAGCGATTCAGCTTCTTCTCCTTCTTGCGCCAATCGGATTTCCCTCTCTATTCGCACGCATCAGTGGCATCGCACGCACTTTCCATCGAGCGACTCCTGCAGTCGCTACATGATGAGGAATCTTCACCGAAGCTCTGTCAAGAGTTTCTCGAGGCTTTTCCCATGCGCTGGGCTTGCGCTCATAATCTGACGCTTAAGAAAGACCAATGGATTCCCATCGACTGGTTCTACCTGATCAATGAATACAACGGGCCGGCTGCAGGCAACACCGTGGAAGAGGCCATTTTGCAGGGACTGTGCGAGGTCGTCGAACGCCATGTGGGATCGATCATCAGTCATGAAAAGACGGAAACACCGGCTGTTGACCTGCAGTCTCTGAGAGAACCCGCCGCAATCGAGCTCGTGAGAAAATTCAAGAACCAGGGAATCCGGCTTTTTGCCAGGGACTTCTCACTCAACACTGGAATCCCTACAGTGGGAATCCTCGCATACGATCCCGCCAGTTTCCCGGAAAAAAGCGAAATTGTATTCACCGCCGGCACTACGTCCAATCCGGAAAAGTCTCTCTGCAGGGCACTAACGGAGGTTGCGCAGCTTGCAGGTGATTTCGCATCCCGGACCACATATCGTCCGACCCTTCCAAAGTATGCGACCCTCGATGCTGCAGCCTATCTCATGGAGGCCGGCAGAACAATCCCCATCTCAACTCTTCCAGACCTGGAAGACGCCAATCTGCGTGTGGAGATCGAGCGATGCGTATCCGCTCTCGCCCGGATCAATCTGGAAGTCCTCGTGATCAACATGACCCATCCAGTGCTGGACGTGCCGGCTGTCTACACCATCATTCCCGGTGCACACTTTTTGGACCGCACGCGCAACACCGATTTTCCCCAACATGCCGCCAGGACACTTCTGCAAGGAATTCCGCTCACTGAGGCCCTTCCACAGATGGAGCGCCTGATTCGCACCTTCGGTCCCCGCTATGATCTGACCTTCTTCCTTGCCCATGCTTTGGAACTGCAAGGCCTGTATGAGGCCGCCCTTTCCCGTTATGCAGAAGCCCTCAATCAGCATCCTGATCCTCGGGAGGTTGCAAGCATCCACATACACATCGCTTCCTGCCTCAAGGATATGGAACAGTATGAACAGGCACTGGACGCTCTCCAAACTGCAGAGCATTACAACGGAGAGCTCAGGGAAATCCACAATCTCAAAGGGTTTTGTCTATTCAAGCTCAAGAGACATCACGATGCAATATCCGCTTTTGAGAGAGCCATTGAAATCGACCCAGGCTCCGCCATCGACTATGCCAATATCGGATCCAACCTGAGAGAACTGGGTTTCAAGAGGGAAGCTTTGGAGCTCTACCGCATGGCACTGGAATTGAGCCCTGACATTGACTTTGCGCGGGAAAATATCACAATGCTGGAAGCCCAGCTCAAAGAATGACCAGCTAGCCCCGAATCGTTGCTTCCAAGGGGCTCCCACAGATCCGGACATGCGTGATTGGCGCATCTTATGTGTTGCAGCATATAAGATGCGTTATGTGAAGGCCGCACTTATTTTTCGTTTTCCCTGGTGCCAACATGCCTTCTCAATAAGTAGGTCGGGATTCCAATCCCGACAGCTTTTGCGGAAATGTGCCGGGCATGGAAACCCGACCTGCGAGGCAGTATCACCCGGGACTTAGTGAGAGGTTACGAGTGCACGAGGGAGAGATCGTTAATGACGTTTGCAGAGCATCGCTTTGCAACATCCAGTTCGCTGAACCTGTTCTTCAAAATCGCCGTTGCTCCTCCCCGGTGCTTGACTAGCCAAGGGTATTCCTTGCACTGGATGCATCTCATGAACGATCACGGTCTCTCCGAGATCCGGGAGACAGTCGTCCTCGGCACGTG
Source organism: Deltaproteobacteria bacterium (assembly GCA_012517775.1). Taxonomy (GTDB): domain Bacteria; phylum Desulfobacterota; class Syntrophobacteria; order Syntrophobacterales; family Syntrophobacteraceae; genus JAAYUJ01. The sequence continues at coordinate 722 of JAAYUJ010000241.1, read as the reverse complement.
CGTGGTGGTAGCCGCTTGTGATGACGGCCTCGTGGCGCTTTTCCGCTGCACACACGCCGGGCTTTTGCGGCCCACTTGATTGCTTTGCAAATGATCGGGGAAACAGGGCTCCATGCTTTTCGAAACGAATGTGAGTTCAAAGCCGGGGTAGTCCTGGGCGGGAACGGAATGAATGGCGGCGGATTGAAGTCCCCTCCAGTCACCAACACGATCAGAGCGACCGGAGGCCATTGCTCGATCGATTTCGGAGGGGGGAGGCAGCGGAGTCTGCCACAGACTCTTTCCGCCAGGAACGATTGGGCTGCGAAAAGGAGCAGATACAGCTCATACACGAGCAAGAGGAAGAAAGACGTCAACAAGGACAGCACACTTCCAGTGAGAAATCTCACCTTTACGCAGCAGAAAGAACATTCGCCAGTATGGTTCACTCCTTCCCTATGTAAAGCAACAAGTCGACCTCTATAAAGCAAACGCTCATTCGCGCTTTGGATATGAATGAACGGCTACCCAAACGGTTTCTCGAACTTCTCTCGGACAGCGTCCAAGAGAACCTTTTCAGTCTGCGCAATCATACTTTCCATGGTATGAAACGCGAGGACGTGCTCTCGACCTCTCCTGCCCATGGCCAGTCTCATAGAATCGTTTTCCAGGATGCTCACCAAACCCTGAGCGAGGGCATGGGGATTGCCGGGTTCATAAATGATTCCCGACTCGTTTGGGAT
>JAAYUJ010000240.1 GCA_012517775.1 Deltaproteobacteria bacterium | reverse complement strand
GACCTCGATACCGGCAGGGATATAGCAAGACAAATGGCTCTTCAAGCTGCATTGCTGCCTTTCTCCGCCACATGGAGACCGACCAGCCTCGATATCATAACGGCTATGTACAGTGTGCCGACGACACTTTCAAATGTGGCCACCATCCGGACAAAAGGATGCGCCGGGGTGATATCTCCGTAGCCGGTTGTCGTCAGAGTCGAATAGCTGAAATACAGAAGATCGTTGAGGTGGAGTCTCACCGGGCTTTCTCCCCTTGGCGCGTAATCAAACGATTCAGGCAGGAAAAAAGCCAATAATCCGAAGATGAAGGCAAAAAGCATCCCCAGGAACATATACACACTGATGCTCCCCAATATACAATCCAGCGTGACCCGCTCCCGAAAAAGTACATCCGCGCCAATGGAGACAATGGCGATCAGAATAAAAAAAGCGTAGGCCACACAGCAGGCCATCAGGTAGCCCATAATCGGTTCTTCCAGGCGCAACTCAGGGAAAGCCAGAACGCCGGTCACGACCGCCACGGCGGCGCTGCCCAGGGCCGGTAGCCGCGGTAGCCGGGCCTCCCAGATGGTCAGGATGACAGTACCGAAGACGCCGAACAGGCCGAAGATGAAGAGAAAGAGCAGAGGCGGATGATCGCGCGTGAAAGGGGCAAGGAAGAAGAGAAAGGCCTGTACCATTACCATGAACCAGTAACGTCGATTTTGGACCGGTTTGAGCATGGACTTGCCTCAACAGGTTGGAGAGACGGAAACCTTCAAGCGGCTTCGGTGACCCGCGAGGGACTCTAACATCTTCCCAGTCCCCGAAGCTGCCGATACTGACGAGAATACCACAGGTTGTGTTCATGGGATGTAAGTTCTCAACAAGCAGGTCGGGATTCCAATACCGACAGCGATGGCACCCATGTGTCGGGTATGGAAACCCAACCTACGAAGTTCTAACCAGCCGAGCCTGGGACTCATTGAGAGGTGACCATGGGATGACACATCAGGACTCGGAAATTGGATGAAAACCGTCCGTGACGGCATCAAGCAGCAGTTTTCTTTGTTTTACCCTTTTTTGGAAGACACCGGTGGGATAAGGTAAATCGAAAATGGATATTAGGTATTGCGCCACGTTGGTCTGATCATCCTTTTCTTTGTTGAACTGATGATAATTGGGGAGAAAATGAAATGACAACCAGAATCACCATCAAACGGGGTGACATTACCAAGGAAAAAGTGGATGCCATAGTCAACGCGGCCAATCGCTCCTTGCTCGGCGGCGGAGGGGTGGACGGCGCCATCCACGATGCAGCCGGACCGGAGCTTTTGAAAGAGTGCCGGGAGCTGGGCGGCTGCGAAACCGGCGAAGCCAGGATCACAAGGGGCTACAGACTGCCGGCTGGTTTCGTCATCCATACCGTCGGGCCGGTATATGGGCACGCAAGAGGCAGGGAGAAGGCTCTCCTGTCCAACTGTTATCTCAACAGCCTGAAGCTGGCCAAGGCGAGGAACCTCAAAACCATTGCCTTTCCCTGCATCTCCACCGGTGTGTATGGATATCCCCAGGAAGAAGCCGCCAGGGTCGCCGTTGGAACCATCCGAGACTTCATCATGGAGAATCCCGATGATTTTGAAGAGATAATTATTGTCACGTTTAGGGACTCGGATTATGCGATTTATAAAGGTCTCATTAAGGACTGACAGGCAGGATGAGCTCCCTGGGGTTTTGACAGGACCTGACACGAGGGTCCCGGTCAGGTCACTGATTTTGCGGAACTGGGGGCACGCCGCGAAAAATGCTGAGGACTTTATGGGAAGAGTTCTGGGCATAGGATTATGACAGCAACCAAAGGGGGGAGGGAGTGTTCGATATTATAGCTGTGAATTGAGGTTCTTGGCCTTTTGCAACCCGTTGATTGTGGGTGAGGACGCGCAAAGGGATTGGATGGGGGAAAAGAAATGTCTTTGCTCCAGGTTGTTTTTGGAAGAGCGCCAACTGATCCCTGATCGCTGAGGGATTACCTGTCGGCCTTTTTCACTGCAGACCCTCATGCCTCATCAGCGGCACCCAAAGCGATAAAAAGCTTCAAATCCACCGCAGAGGACAGAGGTTCTTTTCCAGGAGCTTCTTCTCAACGATCTCAGGGTACTCAGCGGTGAAAGGGGGCTTTTCGGAACAGATTCATTCGATGTCCCGAGGACTTGCAAATGCAGGATCAAGACAAGACCAAAGAGCAGCTCATAGACGAATTGCGCCAATTGCGTAACCAGTTGGCTAGGTTACAGAAAGACACGACGGAACATAAGCTCGCGGCGGAGACTCTGAAAGCCTCTGCCATGCTTATTGAGATCGCAGAGCGCAAGCGGGCAGAGGAAGAGCTCGGCAAGTACCGGGATCAACTCGAAGATTTGGTAAAAGAACGCACCGCGGAACTGGCGAGTGTGAATGAGCGACTCACAGTTGAAATAGCGGATCGCCAGCAGACCCAGCGTGCGTTGCAGGAATCCCGGCAAATGTTGCAGTTGGTCCTGGATACCATTCCCGTGAGGGTCTTCTGGAAGGATCTCGATTCGAACTATTTGGGCTGTAACCGCCCTTTCGCTTTTGATGCGGGTCTGCAATCTCCCCAGGAAATAATCGGGAAAAACGATTTTGAAATGGGTTGGGCGGAATACGCAGAGCTATACCGTTCGGATGACCGTTT
>JAAYUJ010000239.1 GCA_012517775.1 Deltaproteobacteria bacterium | reverse complement strand
CCCGGAAAGCTGCAAGGCGGGCATGTTTGGCCTCTACTACCTGCTTCGGGATGTATTTGTCTCCATTGCCGCCATGGGCGGAGCATTTCTCTGGCAGGTCAGCCCGGAGACGAACTTCATCACGGCATTCGTTTTTGGGATCATCGGCACGTTGGGGTTTGCCGTGTTCGGCAGAGACCTGCCGGTGAGTGAGAATGCAGTGAGGAGCGCATGATGTCCGCTGCTGTTTCGCGGGGTATGGTCGGCTGCGGCTGCGGGACCTTCCAATGTATGTCCAAGAGAGAGTCCTGAGCGTGTCGAAAAAAGACTTGAGAGAGATCGGGACGATCTTCGGTTTCAAGGTACCGGTCATGCTGAATGATCAGGGGAAGACACACAACGTGACCGAAGACCAACTTGCGCCAAACTGCCCATTGCTTCTTCTACCCCAACGGTGTGAAACCCTGCTGATTCTTGCCCTCACGTGGCATAAAACTGGCGTATAGATGTCCTCGACAGGGCCACCGCCCCTGCTATCCGAAATAGCTTATCAAGCGATTTCCCTGTAGTATTTGTGACTTCACCCAGTCGGAGAATCCGGCGAGCCGGCCCGTCCTGTTCAGTAACCGCAGAGAGGGAAAGCCATGCCTTCGGTAACACTGGCCATGCTCTCGACAGGCAAAGTGACAAGGATAGAGTAGCGCCGTTGCGGCACCGAAATCAGAACGTTATTGTTCTCGAAAATGGTTCTTGAAATACTATTCTCAGGAGCCTGGCATTTCAATGAGTTTCGACAAGGAAAGACACAAGGGACAGTTTGATCGCATCACCCAAGAGCCTGGCGTGATGGGCGGAAAGGCGTGCATCCGTGGCATGCGGGTTACGGTCGGCATGATTGTCCGCAGATCGGCGCGGGTCACAGTGTCGATGAAATCCTCGCCGACTATCCCTACCTGGAACGTGAGGACATCATGCAGGGGTTGCGCTATGCCGCGTGGCGGGCAGAAGAGCGCGAAGTCGCGCTGGCTGGCGCATGGAACTACTGGTCGATATGAACCTGTCACTGCGCTGGGTCACCCTGCTGGCCGACACCGGTATCGAGGTGGTGCATAGGTCGGAGGTCGGCGCGGCCAATGTACCGGACTCGAAGATCATGGCCTTTGCCAAGAACAAGCGGTACTTCAACCCCCGGACCTACGGGCTCCTGAAAGTGACCCTCTTCAGGCGGATGAGCCATGCCGAAGCTGAAAATGAAGCCGACTGAGAGAGGCTTGGATTTCATAAAAGGAGAAGGACGAGACTCCCATATTTCATACCCCATCAACCAGTAAGACCAGGAGGAGCCAAGATGGCGATGTTGTTAACTTAAGTAACTCGACTTGTTGTCTGTCATTTCGACCGAAGAAAGAAATCTTTGCACGGTGCGGATTCAGAAGGATTTCTCGCTTCGCTCGAAATGACAATTTGGCCTAAGTCAACACCATTGAGCCAAGAGGGAGGTTGTCGGTTGAAGAAGACTCTAAAGATTATCATGATTTCAGTATCGTTATTTGCTCTATGCTCGCTTGCGGCAGGCAATGCGTTTTCCATGGAGCTGGTCTTCAAGGACACGCAGTATGCATTCCAGACGCTCCGAGCGCTGAGCTATGCCGTAAGCGGCGGTGCAGACGTGGGTGAGGTACTCAAGACCGCATACGCTATCCGGGAAGGCGACGATGAGAGTTGGTACCGGGAGTGGGTGAAGACCGCGGAACAACGCGAGAAGGCGGGAGAGGATTTCCTTGCACGAGGCCGGAAAATCAGTGCCAGGCAGGAGCTTTTCAAGGCCTCCAACTATTACAGAACAGCTGAATTCTTCCTTCACACCAATCCGGAAGATTCACGGATTGTCTCGGTCTGGAAGAAGAGCCGGGACACCTTCCTGAAAGCCGCAAGACTGGCCGATCACCCCATGGTTCCTGTCGAGATACCCTTTGAAGGAACGACACTACCGGGATATCTGTGCCTCGTGGACAGGTCGGGAGCGATGCGACCACTGTTGATTGTCCACTCAGGTTTTGACGGTACGGCGGAAGAGCTCTATTTTGGTGTCGCCTGCTTTGCTGTTAAACGGGGGTATAATGTGCTCCTCTTCGAAGGGCCCGGGCAGGGTCGCGTGATCAGGGTGCAGAAACTGCCCTTTAGGCCCGACTGGGAAACGGTAGTGACCCCCGTAGTCGATTACGCCGTTACCCGGAAGGAGGTCGACTCCAAAAGGATCGCCCTGATGGGTATCAGCTTTGGCGGTTACCTTGCTCCCCGGGCCGCTGCGTTTGAAAAGAGAATCAGGTTATGCATCGCCAATGGAGGAGTCTATGATTTTCACATGGCGGCCCGCCTTACAGCGGAAGAGGAAAAGGACCTCGATACCGAGGAGGGCGCCGCGGAGATCGACAAGGCGATCTATGACAGAATGAAATCGGACCCATCCCTGCGGTGGTCCATTGCGAACGGGTTGTTCACCTTCCGGGCCAAATCACCCAGCGACTGGCTGAAGATGACGAGGCCTTACACCATGGAGGACGTGGCCGGGAAGATCACCTGTCCCATCCTCGTTGTCGATTCCGAAGGGGATAAGGATATGCCGGGGCAGGCACGAAAGCTTTACGATACCCTCAAGCAGCCGAAAGATTTCATGTTGTTTACGAAAGAGGAAGGAGCCGAAGAACACTGCCAGATGGGGGCTGTTCTCATATCGAATGCCAGGATCCTTGACTGGTTGGACGATATGATCATGAAAGGCGCTGCAGGAAAGGCGAGACGGTGACCAGCCCAATCGGGGAACGAATACACATGTCAGCCGAGAGCCCGTTTCAGAGCGCTGCGAAGACTCGCGACGGTATACGGCTTCTGGATGAACCCCGCCAGACCTCTGCCAACAAATTGTTGCGTCACATCCTGTTCATTGTAGCCGCTCGACAGGATCACACGTACGTCGCTCCGCAACTTGCGCAGCTCTCGAAACGTCTCCTCTCCTCCCATCTCCGGCATG
>JAAYUJ010000238.1 GCA_012517775.1 Deltaproteobacteria bacterium | reverse complement strand
CCCATCCAGGAAACCGAGGTGATCCAGGCCCTGGAGAGGTTCAAGGCCCGCAGGGAGCAATACAAGGAGGAGCGCCGGCCCTATAAGCGGGGCAAGATCATCGATCTCATCGGAAGCAAGGGGGGAGTGGGAAACACGACCATCGCCGTAAACCTGGCCACCAGCCTGGCTGCGGAAGGCGGGAAAACGAGGGTGGCCCTCATCGATATGAATCTGCTCTTCGGTGAGGTGCCCATCTTCCTCGATATCGTGCCGACATACAGTTGGGGGGAAATCGCCAGGAACATCACGCGGCTGGACTCCACGTTCCTCATGAGTGTGCTCCACGAGCATTCCTCCCATGTTTTCGTCCTGCCATCCCCCACTCAGTTGAGCGGCGATTTCGATGCGACCCCTGAAGTCATCGAACGGCTCCTGGACCTCATGAAACGGGTCTTTGACTACATCGTGGTGGACTCTGGACTCATCACCGACGAGATTTCCATGAAGATACTGGAGATTGCGGATGCGGTGCTTCTTACGGCCATTCTGAGCCTTCCCTGCCTGACCAACGTTTCGCGCCTCCTCAAGCTCTTCTACGATTTGGGATACCCCCATGAGGATCTCGTCAAAATCGTCATCAACCGGTATATCAAGAGCTCGGAGATATCACTCAAGGATGCCGAAAAGAGCATCGGCAAGAAGATTTACTGGTCGATCCCCAACGACTTCCATCTGACCATGTCCGCCATCAACCAGGGAAAGCCCCTCATGGAGGTGGGAGTGAATTCGCCCGTGGCCAGGAGCATCAAGGAACTGGCCGACACGCTGGTGGAGTACAAGATTGTTCCTGAAAGAAAGGGATCCTTCATGGCCAGGCTGTTCGGACAGAAGCTTGCGGCCAAAGCCTGGAGGTAACTTATCAATAAGTTGAGGTGACCGTCGCCCTGTAGGTCGGGTTTCCATACCCGACATTCGGGTACAAAACCAGTCGGGATTGGAATCCCGGCCCACTTATTGACAGAGCAAGCCTGCAGGCGTTAAGGGTTAAATATGATAGATATTTTGAATCGATCACAGAAGAGAGGCGGAAAGGAGAGCGCCCGAACGGTATCGAATCCGTCCGCTTCCCCCGTGGTCTCCAAGGGAGCGGACGAGCTGCTTGGCATCCGTCCAAGGAGAAGAGGAGTCGCCGACAACGAATACTATGAGCTCAAGACGCGGATCCACGATCGCCTGATCGATCTCATGGACCTGACCCTCCTGGACTCCTTCGATGAGGTCACCCTTGCCCCCCAGATCAGAAGGCTGGTGGAGCAGATACTGAGGGACGAGGAAAACCGGGTCCCCCTCAACCTCAACGAGCGGGAGAAGCTTTTCAGGGAGATTCAGGACGAGGTGTTCGGGCTTGGACCCCTGGAGCCATTTCTTCAGGACCCCACCGTTTCGGACATCCTGGTCAACAACTACCGGCAGATCTATGTGGAGCGTTTCGGAAAGCTCGAGATCACCGAAGCCAGGTTCAAAGACGATATTCATCTGCGGAAGATCATCGACAAGATCGTCTCCGCCGTCGGGAGGAGAATCGACGAGTCCTCACCCATGGTGGACGCGCGACTGGCGGATGGGTCCAGGGTGAACGCCATTATTCCTCCCCTTGCGATGGACGGGTCCGTTTTGTCCATCCGCAGGTTTTTCAGGGACCCCTTGGAGCTCGAGGATCTCATCACCCTGGGTACCATGACGGCCGAAATCGCCGAAATCCTCAAGGGGATCGTCAAGGCAAAGCTCAATGTGCTCATCTCGGGGGGAACGGGAAGTGGCAAGACGACCCTTCTCAATGTTCTCTCCCGCTTCATTCCCAACGAGGAGCGGATCATCACCATCGAGGATGTGGCGGAGCTGCAACTGAAGCAGGACCACTGCGTGCGGCTGGAAACGAGACCCCCCAATATAGAGGGGAAAGGAGAGGTCACCCAGCGGGACCTGGTGCGTAACAGTCTGCGCATGCGGCCTGACCGGATCATTGTGGGGGAGGTGAGAGGCCAGGAATCCTTTGACATGCTCCAGGCCATGAACACCGGCCACGAGGGGAGTCTCACGACCATTCACGCCAATTCGCCCCGGGATGCCCTCATGAGACTCGAAACCATGGTGGCCATGACGGGGATGGACATCCCGAGCGAGTTCATGAGAAAGTACATCAGTTCGGCCCTCGACGTGGTGATCCAGGTGGCGCGTCTTCCCGACGGCAGCCGTAAGGTGATGAGTCTCCAGGAAATCCTGCGAATGGAAGGGAATATGATCACCCTGCAGCAGATATTCTGCTTCGAGCAGGAGGGGATAGAGGAAGACGGCAGGATCCTGGGAAAGTTCAAGGCATGCGGCATCCGACCCCGGTTTACCGAAAAATTCCAGATCATGGGCATTCCAGTGCCCCAGGGGATTTTCGAGGTGAGGGAACTGTAACATTCTTGCTTTCGTGGAAACGATAACGGACCGCCAGGTGATTTCTCAATAAGTCATGG
>JAAYUJ010000237.1 GCA_012517775.1 Deltaproteobacteria bacterium | reverse complement strand
CAGTCCGTGGCACTGTTGTTGCTTATTGTATGTGTTACTGACAAGAAAACTCTTTCCTCCTTAGGAAAGCCGATCGGTCCGCCCCACCGATCGGCTTTTTCATTTCTGTACCAGTCTGCACCGGCAGCGGGAGTGACTGGGCTTTCCTGTTGTCCACAACTCATGAACAGATCACTAATCCGGGCAGATCGGCGTTGACACGATCGGACGGGGTGGTAAAATGATATTCGTTTATCTACTGCCCTCTGCAGAGCCTCCCTTTCCCCGATGAACTGCACTGACTGACTTCTGAGCTATAATTTTCGAGGGCCTCATTTTCGTCTCTCGATATCGGAATTTCCCAGTCGAGTGTTTCGACGCGCCATCTGCGCGGCATCCAAAACCTGCGCCCTGTAATCCGGCGGATGCCGCCGCCCGGGCGATGACCGGAGATTTTGATGGGTGTAACCGTTCGCTACATAATGGAAAGAGACTTTGTCACCCTTCGCCCATGGAACTCCATTGCTCAGGCGGCTGAAGCATTTGAAAAGGCCACCGCAAAGAGGGGACACAGGACTTTCGGTCTGGTTGTTACGGACGACAACGGATATTTAATGGGAATTCTCTCACTGTACGACGTATTGAACCTTCTACGCCCCAAGTACATTCACATCTGGGGTGAAATGCTGGATATCGATATCACTGGATTTTTCGAAGAAGCCTGTCGGCGGGCCAAGCGAATGCAGGTGGGTGATATCATGACCGTTGATGTGGTGAGTGTCACTCAGGATGCTCACCTCCTCATGGTTGTGGACCTTATGATAAAGAAGCATGTGCGCCGTGTCCCAGTTGTGGAGGACAACCGCGTCCTTGGCATCGTATACGCCTCTGCCGTATTTTACAAGCTCATGGAACTCTTCCGCGACTGACGCTTCAGTCACTGATTCACTTCTTGTGGTGATCATGCCGGGAATCAACCAGAAAAGTGTCCTGTCCACTTTGAGAGTACGCGATGCCATGCGACGCCTCGTGGTGCATCTTCCCGCCGAAGCGAGCATTGCACAGGCCATCCGGGAAATGATCAAATTCAAGGTGAATGCTGTCCTTGTTTCACGGGAGAAAATCGAAGCCCTCGGAGTTGTCTCCAAGACGAACATACTGGGAGCCTACTACGGGGGCCTTCCCGTCGACACCCCTCTGACTGATGTCCTGGCGGCCCCTCTCGTATTCTGTCACCCGGATGATTCTCTCGATGCGGCCCTCGACAAGATGCGGACACACAACATTCATCGTCTGTATGTCTCTGAGGAGGATAAACCTGTTCAGGCTGCGGGAGTTCTCGCCTACACCGATATCGCCGGTCTGCTTTATCGCTTCTGCCACAAGTGTCCCAAAAGCACTCTTCGGAGCGCAAATTCCGACGCAAGCGAGAAGTCACCGGATTACTTCAGGGTAGGTGAGGTAATGATCACCTCTGTTCACGGTCATCTCGAGACCGATTCTCTCGGAACGGTCATGGAGAGTCTTTTCACCGAACGTGTCAGAACGGCTCTCATTAGAAACGAAAGCGGAATTCCCACGGGAGTCGTTTCCACATCGGACCTCATGATCGCTTTTCTGCACGGTCTCTCTCACGACGTTCAGGCAAAAGACATCATGAGTTCTCCGGTGCGCGTCTGCGAGCAGACCGAACCGCTGGTCACAGCCATCCAGAGGATGGTCTTTGCTGATATACAGAGTCTCTATGTTTACAAGGAGAACCCTCACAACATCATCGGCATGCTGTCCCTCTCAGAGATCGCAAGAATCCGTTCCGGGTCGTGCCGGGCTTGTCTTGTGAGCCGCATCGAGATAGAAGAGAGCATTTGAGAAGCTGTTCAGGATGGATCTGCTCCCCGCCGTCTCCCCCCTGAGAGGGGAGCATAGGATTTCGTGCCTCTCAGGAGCCCTGTCACAATCCCAGTTGAATCGTGACTTTTCGATAAGTCCGGGTAACCATAGCTTTGTAGGTCGGGTTTCCATGCCCGACACATCGGCCCAGAGGCTGTCGGGATTGGAATCCCGACCTGCTTTTTGAGGTAGTACGTTGGGCTTTGATAACGTGCTCTTCTTATTGAGTTTCCATCGCCTGAGTCAACAGAGAATCAATAGAGGCATTTGCTGACAACGGTAGGCTGGTCGACGGGAAGGATCCTGGGTTCAATTCTTCTCATTTCATCGATGTTCCAAATGTCTTCCTCAGCCAGCAACTCCAGTGCCTCCTCCTTGGAGTTTGCCAGTACGGCAACTTCCGCCTGCATGTAGTTCTGTCTGCAGATGTGCGGTTCATCGAACATGGACCAACTGGAAAACCACTTGCTGTGTCGCCACACATAGATATTCATGGAAATACTCTCCCTTATCGGAGACCACCGAGACCCTTTCTTTTTCGGCTCATTGTGTAAACGATCCACGGGGTTGGCTCTCAGATTCATGATTTCTCAATAAGCAGGTCGGGATTCCAATCCCGACAGCATTTTCGCCATTGTGTCGGGTGTGCAAATCCGACCTACGAAGCTATCGTTACCTGGAGTTGTTGAGAAGTTGCTCAGATTCTCTCAGGTAATTCAGGAGGGATCCGGCGGTAGCCGACCTCGAGACCCTTTCGATCAGTTCATCCGGGGTGCCTTCCGCGACGAGCTCTCCACCCTGCGAACCGCTTCCTGGACCAATGTCAATGACATAGTCACTGGCCCAGATGAAATCCAGGTTGTGCTCCACCACCAGGACAGTGTGGCCGTGGGACGTGAGTGCCCGCAGGACATCGAGGAGTCGCTTCACATCGGCACGATGAAGCCCCGTGGTAGGCTCATCAAGGATATAGAGTGTGGGAGTACGGTGATTGCTCATTTCGCCTGCCAGCTTGATCCTCTGGGCTTCTCCTCCCGAAAGGCTGGGACTGGGCTGTCCGAGGGTCAGGTATCCCAGGCCAAGATCCCTAAGAATCCTCAGGGGGCCTGCGATTTTGGGAAACGGATCGAAAAGCGCCGCACCCTCCTCCATGGTCATGCGCAGAACATCGGCGATGCTCTTTTCCTTATATTTCACGCCAAGTGTTTCCGCATTGAAACGGTTTCCCCGGCAAGTTTCACAGGGGACCGAGACATCGGGCAAAAAATGCATTTCCACGCGGACTTCCCCCTGTCCTTTGCATTGCTCACACCGCCCCCCCTTGAGGTTGAAAGAGAAGCGTCCAGGGGAGAAACCCCTCGCCCTGGACTCCGGCAACAGGGAGAAGAGCTTGCGGATCTCGTCCCAAACGCCCACATAGGTGGCCGGAATGGACCGGGGCGTCCGCCCGATGGGGTTGTGATCCACCTCAAGCACGCGTCGAATGGCTTCGTGACCGATCATCCCGTCCATCTCAACACCGCAGCCCTTGTATCGCCTTCTCAGTTTCTCCTTGATTCCTTCTCCGATGATTTCGTTGACGAGGGTACTCTTTCCTGCACCGGAAACGCCTGTGACACAGGTTAACGTGCCAAGAGGAACCTTCACAGAGATATTCTTCAGATTTCTGGCCCTCGCTCCAAAGACCTCAATCCATCCGTCTTCACCCGGCTTGCGTTTCTCCGAATCTCCGAGCAGTGCGGCAAGAGACTCTCCAAACCAGCGCCCAGTCAAAGTGTGGGGATCCTGAGCCAGGCTCGCGAAATCGGCCTGGGCTATAACCTTTCCTCCTTCGTTTCCGGCACCGGGTCCGAGTTCTATCAGGGTGTCGGCACGCTTCATCGTCTCCGCATCATGCTCCACCACGAGGATGGTGTTTCCTTTGTCTCGCAGCGTCAGGAGGCTGCTCAGGAGCCGCTCGTTATCGACCGGGTGCAGCCCGATAGTGGGTTCATCCAAAATATAGCAGACACCTCTCAGGTTTGACCCCAGCTGGGCTGCCAGCCTGATGCGCTGCGTTTCTCCGCCGGAGAGCGTATCCCCCGATCGATCCAGGGCGAGGTAGTCCAGGCCCGTTTCCCGAAGAAACCTGATTCGCTCGACGATTTCCTTCCAGATGGGCTGAGCGATCGCCGTTTCTCTCGGGCCGAAATCCAGCTGCCTCCATGCCTTTTCGAAGTCGGAAACACCCAAATGCACGAACTCACCAAGAGGCCAACCCTTGAGACGAACAGACCGCGCCTGGCTGTTCAGCCGATATCCTCCGCACTCCGGGCATGGAACATCACGGGTGAATTCCTGTATGTCGTTCCAGTTCGCGTCATCTTCCCCGATTTCTTCGAGGAGAGGAATGAGGCCCTTGATCTCGCCAGGTCTCCCGTAAAGAATTGCCTCCCGGGTTTCAGAGCTCAGATGATCGAAAGACCGCTCCGGAGTAACATCGAGGCGTTGGATCCAGAAATCCTCCATGCGTTTGAGAGTCTTCTTGAGCCATCCCTTCCAGTTATCGGGGCGAGTGAACCTGAAGAGACTCTCCCCGAGGGGAACACCCGCTGGTCCGACAAGGCACTCCACGTTCAGTCGCCTGGAGGTTCCGATCCCTTCACACGCGGGACATGCGCCGTGGCGGCTGTTGAAGGAAAAGAGCCTGGGGTCCAGAGGCGGAAATCCCTGCTGACATTGGGGGCAGTAGAGATGCTGGCTGAAGATTCGCTCTTCTTTGCCTGGGATGTATATTGATCCTCCCCCCAGAGCCAGAGTCCGGCGGACAATATCGGCCAGGTCGGACTGCCTGGAACCTCTCTCTTCAGAGCTGTAAACGAGGACCTCGATGTCGTGTTCCCGATGCCTTGCCAGAATGGGTATGGGATCAAGGGGCAACCAGGAACCATCCACTCGAACCGTATGGAATCCCATTCTCAGGAGTCTCGCGAACAGGTCTCGGTAGACACCCTTCCTGGCGCGTACGAGCGGAGCCAGCAGTTTCGTCTCTCCCTCTCTCAGCCTGTCTTCCACCAGAGAAAGGATCCGGTCCACGGACAGAGCTGTAAGCTCCCTGACGCACTGAGGGCAGTATTGCTGACCGAGCTTCGCATACAGCAGACGCAGGAAGTGATAGATTTCAGTGATGGTGCCGACGGTCGATCTGCGGTTCAACTGGCTGCTCCGCTGCTCGATGGCCACTGTGGGGGGAAGCCCCAGAATCTGATCCACATCGGGCTTCTCCATGATTCTGAAGTACTGTCTCACATATGCAGACAAACATTCCATGTAGCGACGCTGCCCCTCCGCAAAAAGCACGTCGAAAGCCAGCGTGGACTTGCCTGAACCGCTGAGACCGGTGAGAACAATCATCCGATCCCGTGGAAAACGGACCTCCCCCACCTGCAGATTATGCTCTCGGGCACCTCGCACCGTAATACTGCTCTCTATTGAAAAACCGGCCGGAGTCGGCTCTGCTGCAATGGCAAGCGTCTCCGAAGTCTTCACGGCTGTTGGATTTATAGAGCGGCGGCCTTGCGCGGCTTCGAGGATGTTCGATGGAGATGCCGCCGGCGGGCGAGGCTGGAATGATACGGCTTCCTCCCTGGCCTCACCGCTGTTCCACCGCTCTTTAAGAAACCGCCCCGTGTAGCTGCCCGGACAGGCCATGACGACTTCCGGCACACCTTCCACAACAACCGTCCCTCCTTCGTCCCCTCCCCCGGGACCCAGATCAATGATCCAGTCACACGCGTGCAGCAGGTCGAGATTGTGCTCCACGACGATGACCGTATTGCCCATGTCCACGAGCCGCTGCAAGATATCGATGAGCTTCCGCAGATCGTGGGGGTGAAGCCCTGTGGTCGGCTCATCCAGGAGGAAGATTCTCGAAGAAGGCCCTGACCTCTTCGAGCCGTTGCCGTTTTGCGCGGTCAGGTATCTCAGGAGCTTCAAGCGCTGCGCTTCTCCACCCGATAGGGTGCTCAGAGGTTGACCGACGCGAAGGTAGTCCAGTCCGATATCGATGACACTCTTGAGAGACCTGGCAAGAGCCGTATTGTCGCTGAAACGATCCAGGAGCTCCCGGGCCGTGCATTGAAGCATGTCGCCGATGGACAGACCGCCCACGCGAACATCCAGTATCTCTTCCTTGAATCTTCTCCCATCGCACTGTGGACATCGAATGGTGATGTCGGCGAGAAACTGCATTTCAACGTGTTCAAAACCTTCTCCTTTACACAATTCGCAGCGCCCCCCCGGGACATTGAAGGAGAAATGTCTTGTGGAATAGCCCCGAGCGATGGATTCCGGGGTCCTGGCAAGCATGATCCGGAGTGGATTCAAAGCGCCGGTGTAAGTCAGCAGGTTTGCTCGGGGGGTCCTTCCAATGGGTTGCTGGTCCACAAGTACCATTTCATGAATGTGCTCCATTCCACCAATGCCGTCGCACAGCCCGGGGGACTCCGTCGCCTTACCCCGGGAACGCAGCCAGTTGTAATAGAGCGTCTTCTCAACAAGGGTGCTCTTTCCCGACCCACTGACCCCGCTGATTCCAATGAGAAGACCCAGGGGGAAACGCACTGTCAGCTCTTTCAGATTATTCTCCCGAGCCCTCTCGATGGTGAGTGCTCTCTGCCAGTTGGGCTTCCTCTTCTTTTGTGCGTTTTCCCCGCACCCACAGCTGAGGTAGAGGCCTGTCAGGCTCATGGGGATGTCGGCTAATCCTGCGGGGATGCCCTGGTAGACGACCTCCCCTCCCCTTTCTCCTCCAGCTGGGCCCATTTCTACCACTTCATCACAAAAGCGGATCATTTCTGGATCGTGCTCCACCACAACCACAGTATTCCCCAGATTCACCAGACGATGAAGCTGGGCCATGAGCCTCCCCTGATCCCTGGCATGGAGGCCGACGCTCGGCTCATCGAGCACATACAGCACATTGACCAGTGACGATCCGAGAGCTCTAGTCAAATGAACCCGCTGCACCTCGCCGCCGGACAGGGTTCGTGACTGCCGGTCGAGGGACAGATACTCGAGCCCTACCGACCGGAGAAACTGAAGCCTGCTGCGGATCTCATCCAAGAGAAGCGAAGCGGCGGCATCGATGTCCGCTTCAGGCCAGGATTCTGCGAAAAATTCGTGAATCCGCTCGATAGACCAACCGGAGAGGGTCCCGATCGTGACGTCTCTAAGATGGTAGATTCCGGTTCCAGGCTGAAAACGGGTCCCCCCGCACGCCTCGCAACGAATGTAGGCTCTGTATCGAGAGAGAAAAACGCGCACGTGCATTTTGTACTTCTTGCTTTCCAGCCATTGGAAAAACCCTTCGACACCGTAATAGCCGTCACCCCCCTCGATGATCTTCTTTCTATCCTCCAGTCCCAGCTCTCTGAATGGGATATCCACCGGAATGCCCTGCCGGCGGCAGAACGCCATGAGGTCCTCATATTCGTCACGATCCGTGCCCCATGGTCTGATAGCTCCATCTTTCAGGGAAACTCCAGGGTCCGGAATGACAAGATCCAGGTCCAATCCGATGGTCCTTCCAAATCCTCTGCAAACCGGGCAGGCGCCGACGGGGCTATTGAAGGAGAAAAGATTCGGGGTAGGCGGGGGAATGGGCTCCTTCTTCTCACACCGGGGACAGCTTAAGTCCGAGCTGAACCACATGATGTCGTGAGGAAGAACTACCAGTGCGCAGCGACCCTTTCCCATGGCGAGAGCGGTCGATACGGAGTCCTGAATGCGCGTCGGCGCAGTTCGACCCCATGCGATTCGGTCTACGACGATGAGCAGTTCCTTGCCACGGATATCTTCCGGGAATCCGTGTTGTAAAGAATCCAGATCAACAGTCCCACTTCCGTGGAAGAAGCGGAGAAACCCCTGGGAAATGAGGTGTTTCGCGCTCTTCAGCGCATCTCCCTCCACAGGAAGGAAGGGGAAGGTCACAAGAAGCCGGCTTCCTGGAGGCAAATTCTCCAGGGTTTGAACAATGCTTTCCGGGGTGTCCTCAGTGATCGGCCGGCCGCACGAAGGGCAGTACGGCACGGCGAGGCGCGCGTAGAGAAGCTTCAGGTAGTCGTTGATTTCCGTGATTGTTCCCACTGTGGATCGAGAGCTGCGAACCGCGGTCCCCGATTCAATAGCGATACTCGGCGGGATCCCTTCGATGAGATCTGCGTGAGGCGGGTCCATTCTCTCCAAAAACTGGCGGGCGTAAGGAGAAAAGGTTTCGACGTAGCGGCGCTGCCCTTCGGCATACAAGGTGTGGATCGCGAGACTGGATTTCCCCGAACCGCTCACGCCGCTTACCGCGATCAGGCGGTTCAGGGGGATGTCGAGATCGATATTCTTCAAATTGTGCTGACGCACGCCACGAAGGCGGATGAATTTATCCCTGTTCATTTCGTTCATTTCCATCGGCTGATTGAACCACCTTTGACTGCGGCGATGAGATCCAGTCCATCACGGAGCCTGGTCGAAACAGGCAACAGGCAACGATGAATAACTTAACTCACGTTGCTCCCCCGGAAAACGGTTTTCAATGAGACCGAGCCTTACTCAGCCTGAAAACGACTCATCCTCATGAAGCCCATCAATCAGGCCGATTCTTGACATATGAGATGTCGGTGAAGTGAGGGGTTGAAAAAAAGTCAATGTAATCTTGAATAAAATAATAAGGTTTCGCCCGCGTTTCATCCGATAAGCATGGTGAACGATTATTGTGCCGCCTGTTGAGGCCGCCTGCGTCTTTCCGGTTTCCTCGGCCCTGTCGGGCAGCTTCACCATATTGGAGCTACGTGCCATGAATGTGAGCGAAAGACAAAGACCGCCATTGGTTCTGATCGCCGATGACGATCCCACAATCCGCCTTTTGGCCTGTGAACTGCTAGAGGATGCAGGCTTTCAAGTGGCTGAAGCGGCGGGAGGTGATGAGGCTCTTGATGCCTTTGCGAGGCTGCAGGCCGATGTGGTGCTTCTTGATGTTATGATGCCTCGAATGAATGGCTACGAGGTGTGCGCTCATATCCGAGGCATGAACGGGGGTGATCATGCCGCCATCATCATGATCACCGGTCTCGATGACATTCAATCCATCAATCGTGCCTATGAAGCGGGTGCCACAGATTTCATCACAAAACCCATCAATTGGACGATTCTTGGCCATCGGGTTCGCTACATGTGGCGTGCCAGCAAGGCACGGATCGAACTGGAGCACAGCGAAAAGAAGAATCGGGCACTCATCGACGCCATGCCGGACCTCATGTTTCATATAAGGCAGGATGGTGTCATCGTGGACTGCAAGATTCCGCGGCAATTTCAGTCTCCTCTTCCAGAAGAACGGCTGGTGGGGAAGAATATCGAGGAAACCCCATTTTTCAACCCGTCGGAATCCGTCTTGAGCCTGATCCATCAAATCATCAGGAGAGGAGGAAGCCACTCGTTCGAACATGAGGTGAAGATCAATGGAAACGTTCATTCCTACGAGTCGCGGATCGTCTCCAGCGGTGAAAAGGAAGTCCTCGTTATTGTGCGTGACGTCACCGAACGCAGAAAGGCTCAAGAACGAATCATTCAGCTTGCATACCATGATTCCCTGACCGGCCTGCTGAACATTCACTCTTTCAAGAGACAGCTCGAAAAGGCCATGGAGCGAGCCAGACGCTACCGCCGTCTCCTTGCGGTCCTGATGCTTGATCTGGACCGTTTTAAACGGATCAATGACACCCTGGGCCACAACATTGGGGACCTTCTTCTCAAGGGGATTGCCGACCGCCTGAATGCGTGCGTGCGAAAAACCGACTGCACAGCCCGCCTCGGTGGGGGACTTGACGGATCTCACGTGGCCAGACTGGGTGGAGACGAATTCATGATCCTTCTGAGTGAAATCAGCAGTCCTCATGATGCAGCCAAAGTGGCGAGGCGCATCCTCGATGCCCTGGCACATCCGTTTTTTCTTGCCGGCCATGAGATTGTTGCTTCGGCAAGCATAGGAATCACCCTTTATCCCTGTGACGGCGACAACATCGACACCCTCCTCATGAACGCGGACGCTGCCATGTACCATGTCAAGGAACAGGGAAGGAACGATTTTCAGTTCTATGCGCAGGCAATGAACGCTTCAGCCTTCGAGAGGCTTTCGCTGGAAAACAGACTTCGAAAGGCCCTGGAACGTAAGGAGTTCACTCTTTTATACCAGCCTCAGGTGGATATTCTCACCGACAATATCGTAGGAGCTGAAGCCCTTGTCAGATGGAATTCACCCGATGCCGGCATGGTATCCCCTAATGATTTTATCCCCCTGGCAGAGGAAAACGGACTCATCCTCCCCCTTGGTGAGTGGGTTTTATCCACTGCCTGCAGACAGAACAGAACCTGGCAGATGGATGGTCTCCCACCGGTGCGGGTGACTGTGAACCTTTCCAGTTTACAGTTCTCACAACAGAATCTTTTGGAAGTGGTCAAGAGGGCCCTTCGTGAAACCCAGTTGGATCCCCGGCATCTGGAGTTGGAGATAACGGAAAGCTCCCTCATGCAGGATGCGGATTCCACGGTCCGCACACTCAACATGTTGAAGGCTTCCGGTATACGCATTGCCCTGGATGATTTCGGAACGGGCTATTCTTCCCTCAGTTACCTCAAGCGATTCCCACTGGATGTTCTAAAAATTGATCGGACTTTTGTAAGTAATATCACCACGGACGCTGATGATGCCGCAATTGCCACGGCAATCATCGCCATGGGAAGGAGTCTGAACCTCAGCGTTATTGCTGAGGGTGTCGAAACTCGGGAACAACTCCGCTTCCTTCTGGAACGAGGTTGTCATGAGGTGCAGGGTTATGTCTATAGCCCGCCGGTATCCGCCGACGCTTTTGCGGAGATTCTCAGAAGTGGTATCCGAGTGCGGGAGAGCGGCTCTTGATCCGAGCGATAGCGCTGAGGATGACAGGATCAATCTTATGCCGCATAGCATCTGTCATCGGTCTGCCTGTTGCGGGATGCGGGGATGGCGGCTTTCTCAATAAGCAGGTCGGGATTTCGATCCCGATGGCGTTTGCACCCGGATTTTGGGGTATGGTAACCCGACCTAACAAGCAGCCGTGACCTGGATATATTGAGAATTCATCGGGATGGAGGCTAATCGGCATGTTCTTCATGGGAATTTGCTTAAGCCGACTGCATTTCTCTCTACTTGAGGAAAGCGAAGGATGGATAGGAAATCCGAGTGCATCAATCTGGAAAAAGTGGCTGAAATCATAATCGAGACGATTAAGGAACTGAATTCAGCGCAACGGCCGGTGACATCCGTGGCTCTTCGAGAGGCTCTGGCCAGAAGGAGAGGATTCGCCGAATTGTCGCGGCCGGAGATCCCGCCGAGTTATCGGGACTTGGGACCAAGAACGGGCAAAAGGGACCCCATTCAGGCACACCCGCAAAATCAGCACGGAAACGGTGCAACCCATTCTTTCGTGGCACCCCTCTTTGCGCAGCAGACACAAAAGCTGAAGGATTTTCGATTTGAGCTTCTGAATGAATCACTGAATAATCTCACTAACGAGCATCTCGCACGGGCATCGGAGCTTCGCGAATGCGTCCGGAACTGTGACGACCCCGATCGGCTCCTGGAAATGAACCAGGACATTCTTATGCTCTTGCAGGTAGCCTTCCGCAAGGTAGGCGGTGAAATCGAGCAATTCACCCACCTCGTTCAGGAAATCGGCAAGAATCTGGTGGAGATGGAAGCCGAAATCTGCTCCAGTTCGTCCACGTCCCGGGAGACCTTTTATAAAAACAAGGATTTTAACAACTTGTTGGAACAGAATGTACGGGAGATCACCGATTCCATCCATATCAGCAGGAATTTGAAAGACATTAAAGAGTACCTGGCGAGCAAGTTTGAAGGGATAAGGCTCGGAATAGAGCAAAAACGACGCCAGGATGAGTTGCAGCTCTCGAAAGCACAAAAGGAGATCGATCGCCTCAAACGACATCTGCGCCAAATGAAAGATGAATTGAGCCGTGTGCAAACGGAGGCTCAATCGTTGGAAAAGGAGGTCCTCCTTGACCCTCTTACCGGCATCCATAACCGTCGAGCCTATGAAAAGCATGTCAAAGAGGAATTCAGTCAATATCGATCCAATGGTCGGGTTTTTTCCATGCTTCTGATCGACATCGATCACTTCAAGCAGGTCAATGATCAATTTGGGCACTGGGCGGGGGACAGATGCCTGGTGGAATTCACTAAACTGGTGCGACATACCCTCCGGGGCGCTGACTTTCTTGCTCGCTATGGGGGAGAGGAATTCATCGCACTTCTCCCGGGAACCGACGAACAGGGAATTGTCACCGTATCGGAGAAAATCCGTCAGGTGATCGAAAGGGCACAGTTCATGTGCAAAGAGCAAATAATACCAATAACCATAAGTATCGGCGGCACTCATGTCAGAGCGGAAGATGACAGCCCGGAAACGATTTTCAACCGCGTGGACGCAGCACTTTACAAAGCCAAACAGAGCGGCCGCAATCGAGTCGTCCTGCTTTAGCGCTCATGAAACGCACCCGGGCCCCGCCGAAAATGAGAAGAATTCGTTGGTTCTCCATACCTGATTGGATAATATTAAATAATTGAATCCTAATCGCCCGTTGAGTGCATCATGTCACTCGCGGACAATTGCCCGCATTCGTTGAGCCTGCCTAGATCTACAGTTACACTCCACCTGTTCGGCCCGCCCCTGAGCTCCTGAATATTTGCCATAGACGACATCATTATTTCAGTATCTTCAAGCGGGATAGAAAGATTTTCTTGATCTTGGCGGCTCCAATAGATAAGAATCCCAGAAACTGCAATGTGGGAATACGATGAAGCTTCTTTCTTCAGCAACTCATGCATTGTCTTGTGAACCGGATCCGATATGAACAAACCCACTCCCATGATGCAGCAGTATCTTGAGATTAAGGCAAAACATCCCAACGCTTTGCTGCTCTATCGCATGGGTGATTTTTACGAGCTTTTTATGGAGGATGCGGTCGTGGCTGCACGTATCCTCGATATTGCCCTGACTTCCCGGGACAAGAACGCGGAAAACGCGATTCCCATGTGCGGCGTGCCCTATCACGCGGCGGAGAACTACATCACGAAGCTGGTCGGGGCTGGGCACAAGGTTGCCATTTGCGACCAGGTGGAAGACCCAAGGAAGGCAAAAGGCCTTGTCCGTCGGGAGGTCACGAGGGTCATCACCCCAGGACTTGTGCTGGAGAGCCAGAGTCTTTCGGCGAACGAATCGAATTATCTTGCCGCCGTGTCTGCGGATGCCGCTGCTGCGGAATTCGGCCTTGCCTATCTGGATATTTCCACCGCCGAATTCAGAGTGGTGGAGATTGAGTCGGAATCGGCGCTTCTTGAGGAGCTTGTTCGTATCGCTCCAAGGGAAATCATTGTTCGAGAGGACGACGAGTGCCTCTGGTCGCAGAAGCTTGAGAGACGTCAGCCGTTTACCCTCACCCGGCACAGGGCCGAGGATTTTGACAGGAGGCGGGCTGAAGAGCAGCTGGTTCGGCATTTTCGCGTCCACTCACTCGAGGGATTCGGGATCCAGCACATGGACCGCGGCATTGAAGCTGCGGGGGCCGCCATGGCCTATCTTCAACTCAACCTCCTCGGGCCATCGGATCATATACGAAAGATTCAACCGTACAGTCGCTCCGATTACATGATTCTCGATGATGCAACGGTACGCAATCTCGAAATCTTCTATTCCGCAGGTTTTCAGGGTGAGAAAGGATCTCTGATCAGCGTTCTGGACGCGACAAGGACCTCCATGGGTGGCCGAAAGCTCCGGCACTGGCTGCGCTACCCCCTCCTCGACGTTGAGAGGATTACCTACAGAAGCCGCGGTGTCAGTGAATTCGTCGATCATCTGGAGATAAGGGGTCGAGTTCTTGAACTGCTTGCCAGGATGCACGACATGGAGCGGCTGAACGGTCGTAACAGCACCGGCCATTCAACTCCCCGGGATCTTGTCGCCCTCAAGAAGTCCTTCCAGTTGCTGCCGCTGATCAGGGAATCCCTTTCCTGCCTCCTTCAACCCGGGACTTTGCCATTCAACTCTTTTGGCTCGACCGGGCAAGACTCTGAGAGACCGGAAGCCAGGGAAGAACCAGCCAGCATTTCCGGAGTGTCGAACGAGTCGAAGCTGGCTTGCCCGGAGCAGGAGCCATGTGAAGTGCCCTCTTCTCGAACCTTCCTCCAGGATCTCCTTGCCGACTGGGATGACTTGACAGATCTGGCTGAAGCGCTTGAGGAGACTCTTGTGGATCCACCCCCTCCCGCTTTGCAGGCTGGGGGAATCATCCGCCCCGATGTAGACGAAGAACTGGATCGTTATGTGCGGCTGAGCAGGGACGCCAGGAGCTGGATGGCTGACTACGAGGCAGCCGAGAGGCAGCGTACCGGGATCGCATCCCTGAAGGTCCGGTACAATAGGGTGTTCGGTTACTATATTGAGGTGTCTAAATCAAACCTCGGAGCCGTTCCCGGGAACTACTTCCGCAAGCAGACCCTGGTGAATGCGGAGCGGTTCATTACGGAAGAGCTCAAGGATTTCGAAACCCAGGTGCTGCAGGCAGAAGAGAAGCAACTGGAGCTCGAACAGCTCATTCTTTCCAGGGTACGCTCCATGATTTCCGCGGAGAGCGTGCGCATTCAGAAAATGGCGGAGAAGACGGCTCGGTTGGATTGTGTGGCTTCCCTGGCGGATGTCGCTGCACACAATGGTTTCTGCAGTCCCCTGTTCGAGCCTGGAAGCTCCATCCACATTCGAAACGGCCGTCATCCCGTTGTGGAGCAGTTCCTGCCGGAAGGAGCCTTTGTCCCCAACGACCTGACCATGGACATGGAGAAGCGGCAGATTCTCATTATCACCGGGCCCAACATGTCCGGAAAGTCCACTATTCTGAGGCAGGCGGCTCTCATCGTTCTTCTTGCGCAGATCGGAAGCTTCGTCCCGGCGGAAGAAGTGAGAATGGGCCTGGTGGACAGGATCTTTACCCGCATTGGGGCAAGCGATGATCTGGCACGCGGACGCTCCACCTTCATGGTGGAAATGCAGGAAACCGCCAATATACTCCATCAGGCGACTCCTCGCAGCCTCATCATTCTGGATGAGATCGGACGGGGCACGAGCACATACGACGGCCTGAGCATCGCCTGGGCTGTGGCTGAGCATCTCCACAATTTTTCCGGTGTCGGCGTCAAGACTCTTTTTGCCACGCATTATCACGAGTTGACGGAATTGGCCCGCACCAGCCCGAGGGCCTGCAATTTCAATGTGGCGATCAGGGAGTGGCAGAATGACATCATCTTTTTCCACAAGCTGGTGCCGGGAGGGACAAACCGGAGTTACGGGATACAGGTAGCCCGGCTCGCGGGCCTGCCCAGGGAGGTGACCGATCGCGCCCGGGACATTCTGGCCCACCTCGAAAAGGGGGACGCTTCCTATCCGTTCATCTCCCCGAGACACAAATCGAAGCAAAAGGGGCGGCTGCCCCGGGAGAAAGAAGCCGCGGTCCAGCTCAGCCTTTTCAGACCTTCTCTGGAATGGCTCCGGGATCAGATCGCGTCTCTTGATCTCGATCGCATGACTCCCCTCGATGCCCTCGAAAAACTATACGCTTTTCAAGATCAAATTCGCAAAACAAGTCGAGATCGTAGTATAAAGGAGTCTGAGGGCAGGGGCTGATCCAAACCTTGAAATACAGGAGTGCAAGCTAAGGAAACAAAAACAATCATAAACATTTGATGGTCACTGACATGAACGAAGGAAAGAGTTTTGGGGCTAGTGTTAGGGGACTGATGGGTGTGCTGCTCCTGTTTCTTGTGGGATGCGGCCTGGCACCGGGGTTCGTCTGGGGCGACGACTTGGTGTCCCGATACAACCAATTGAAAAGGGAGTTTCAGTGTTCTACCGTTCTCCCGGAAAAGGAAAAACGGACTGAGGCCATCAAGTCGTCTATCATCAAGCTCGAGGAGATGGTCCGAGAGGATACAGCAGGGAAAGTTTCGGCCAGGTGCATTTATCTTATCGGCCAAGGCCATCATCATCTTTACGACGCAACCCGGAACCGGGAGCATCTCAAAACCGCTATCGAGCATTACCGTCAGGTAACTCAGAAATATCCGTCGAGCCCCATCGCCGACGATGCCCAGTACCTGGTGGGAATGCTCCACATGCTCGATAATCCTTCGCAGGCGTATATCGAATTCGCCAAGGTGGGCCTCTTCTTCCCCAAGGGGGACAAGCGCCAGAAAGCGAACGAGATGGCTGCGAGGCTCGAGAAGCAACTGGGTTGCGGTCCAAGGAAAAAGAAGGATTCCTCCGTTCCTCCTCCAAGCGAATTCTCTGCATCTGTTTCCTCCGCAACATCCGGTGAGCCTGCTGCGAGACTGGCCACATCGCAGAGAGAAACATCCCGGAACAAGTCCTCGGCCCATTCTCCCCAACCGGCTTCTGAATCGACGCAATCCCAAGGCTGTCCCAAGGTGAGTCAACTGGAGAGGGTCAACCATGTAACCGGGGAAGAATACACGCGGGTCGTCCTTTATACCAATGGACCGGTTCCCTTCGAGCAGCAGATCACCCACGCAGATCCCAAGGTCAATCAATCAGCCAAAATCGCTGTTTTGCTCAGGGACTGTGTTCTCAATCCCAAACTGCCCATCGAAGAACCTGACAAAGACCCTTTTCTCAAGCGCGTTCATGCTCAACAACTGGAGGGGGCCCAATCTCGCGTTACCCTGGACGTGGATTCCATCGATGCCTACAGGATCTTTTCGCTTTCTGATCCGTTTCGCGTGATCGTGGACGTCCGGGGGAAGAAGCCGGATCAGACGGCATCCAGTTCCAGGAAGGTCACTTCCGACCGAGAGGAATCAGGGACTGAGGAACCGAAGACGGTCATGAAAGCTTCCAGGGAGAGTCGGCAGGATCAGGGGAAGCCTTCCGTTTCTCCAAGTCTTGCCCAGCAACTGGCCCTGGACGTCAAGCGCATCGTCATTGACCCCGGCCACGGTGGAAAAGACAAAGGCGCAATCGGTCCAAACAAAGTCTATGAAAAGGATATTGTTCTCGCCATCGCAAAATCATTGAAGAAAACTCTGGAGGAAAGGACCGATTGCGAGGTTTTTCTGACAAGAACGCACGACAGATTCGTTTCTCTCGAGGAGCGGACCGCCATCGCCAATGCGAAGAAGGCGGATCTGTTCATCTCCATTCACACCAATGCCCATGAGGACAAGAGTCTCCACGGCATAGAAACCTATTTCC
Source organism: Deltaproteobacteria bacterium (assembly GCA_012517775.1). Taxonomy (GTDB): domain Bacteria; phylum Desulfobacterota; class Syntrophobacteria; order Syntrophobacterales; family Syntrophobacteraceae; genus JAAYUJ01. The sequence continues at coordinate 3,576 of JAAYUJ010000237.1, read as the reverse complement.
TCAATCTTGCCAAGGACAAAGAATCCGCCCGAGTCGCGGCTTTTGAAAATGCCACATCGGCGAAGAAAATCAGCGACCTTGAGAAGATTCTTCATGACCTCATGCTGAATACGAAAGTCAATGAGTCCAGACAGTTGGCCAAGGAAGTCCATAAGAATCTGGTGAGGAATCTCAAGACGGACTATCAGAATGTCAGGGATCTCGGGACAAAGCAGGCTCCCTTTTATGTCTTGCTGGGGGCCGAAATGCCCAGTATTTTGATTGAATCGGCATTCATCACCAATGAAATGGAGGAAAGCCGGTTGCGGGACAAGACATATCAAGACAATATCGCTACAGCCATCACTGCGGGAATCCAGTCGTACATCCAGCAGATGAGGACATTTGCCAGCGTTGGAGAGTATCAATGACCCAGCAAATGTCGCATGACATTCCTGCTGGAAGTGTCGTCGAGTTCTTTGAAAGCAAGGAGATTCTCTGCGGAGTCTGTCTTGCCGTCAAGGCTCACAGATTGAATGTGCTGACAGAGAACAACCGGGAGATGAGCCTCTCGGAGAGTCGGCTCCTTCACGTGGGAAACAGGCCTCTCGACATTGCCGCTGGTCGTGACCCCCTGGTTCAAGAGCTCACGAAGATCGCGTCACTGCGAAGAAATCTCATGGGACAGGTCCGGATAGAAGAACTCTGGTCGCTTCTTGAGGGCGAGTCGGAAGGTTTTGATGCCGGGGAGCTCGCAGAGTTCGTCTTCTCGGAGTCGATCACCGACCATCACGTCTCTGCGGTTCAGAGGGTTCTGCTCCAGGACCGTCTCTTTTTCCAGTTCAAAGACGCCAAGTTCTATGCCCGGTCTGCAGAAAAGGTGGAATTGAGGCGTCTGGAGCTCGAGAAGGAGGAGGCGAGAACGCTGCGTCTCAAGCAAGGCGCTGATTGGCTTCATGCGGTATGGAATCGAAAAGCCCGTAGTATGCTCCCGGTTGAAGAAGAAAAGCAGCTCATCGAGGATCTGAAGGCTTTTTGTCTGTTCGGACAGGAAGCGCCCGAAGCCGGGCTTCTAAAAGACATGTTCAGGACGGCCGCGATTCCAGCCAGCTCTCAATCCGCCTTTCGTATTCTCGTTCGATTGGGGATCTGGCGTGAAAACGAGAACCTGCACCTTCTTGAGCACGGTTTTTCTCCCGATTTCCCCGAAGCTGCCGTCGACAGGGCAAAAGCCGTGGTTTCATCCGGCAATCCACCCAACCGGGACTTGAATCATCGGCGAAATCTCGATGAGCTCCATGCTTTCACTGTAGATAGCCCTCTTACCCGGGACTATGACGATGCCCTGAGCCTTCGCGTCCTTTCCGACGGGCTCTTTGAGGTGGGGGTCCACATCGCCGACGCAGCCGAATTTGTCTTAAGGGGAGATGCCATCGACCGGGAAGCTGAAGCGCGTGCCAGCTCCATATACCTTCCCGACGAACGCATCGCCATGATTCCGACAGAGCTTTCGGAGGGAATTTGCAGTCTTCGCGCGGGTGAAAAGAGACTTGCCCTGAGCTTTCTTTTTTGCATCGATTCTTCCGGTATGGTTCAGCAAGAGGAGATCGTCCCCAGCATCATTCGGGTTCGGGAACAACTGAGTTATCAGGATGTGAACGAGAGAATCGAAAGCGATGAATCCCTCAGAACTCTTTTTGAGCTCGCATCAAAACTGCGTGCCGCGCGGGTGTCACAGGGAGCGGTCATATTGCCCCTGCCCGAGCTGCAGGTCTATGTGAATCCAGCGGGCATGATCCACATATACCGCTATGAGAAGGAGATGCCGAGCCAGATCATGGTATCTGAATGGATGATCGCCGCCAATCGCGCTGCAGCGGCATATCTGGCAAGACTGACCATACCCGCCATCTTCAGAAGCCAAGCAGAGTGCAGACCGGAGACCGATCTGACACAGAGTCAGCATGAGCTCTTTCGCATTTATCGCCAAAGACGACTCTTTGCACGTGCTGAGCTGGACACCAGGCCCCAGACACACTGCAGCCTCGGACTGCCCAGTTACACGACCGTGACATCTCCCCTTCGCCGCTACATGGACCTAGTGGTCCAGCGGCTGCTCAAGCACGCCCTCGCAACGCAGGAGCCGCTCTATTCGGAGGAGGAGCTCCAACAACTCATTACCAGACTCAATACAACCCAGGCCAAAGTCTTTCTCGTCCAGAGGAAATGGACTCGTTACTGGATACTCAAGTATTTGGAGCAAGAGGACATTCATACCCTCAACGCCCTCGTTTTGGATCAGAACGATCGATTCGCCCACCTGCTTCTTCCCGATTTCCTCATCGAGACCAACGTGGCTCTCCCCGAGAAAGCAAAACTCCCCAAGGGGGAAATGATCCGAGTGAAGCTGGAGCGCATCAATCCCCGGGAGGACGTTCTTCGCGTTGCCCTTCCCGACCTGCCGAAGAGTGCCGAAACGAGTCAGTCAGATGGAAGATCGGGCACGGGCTGAGCATAGGGTCTTCGGCTGGAATCCATCCAAACACACCAAAGAAAAAGCGGCTCACTTTGAGCCGCTTTTCGATTGTTCGTCGTCTTTCTTTCATAGATAGTCAGTGGGGATTTCTTCCCCCGGGAATACTTAGTCTCTCAACAAGCTCAGGTATAGTCTTCATAGTTCGGGTTTCCATACCATACACTTTGGTGCAGAGGCTGTCGGGATTGGGCAACCCCGTTCCATTTATTGAGAAAGTATGGCTATTCTCACTCCCTCACGGGTTTCATTCAATTCTCCTGCCGAAGTCATGAAATGTAATCCTCTTGAACATATCGGCCTTCAAGGAGGACCTTCAGATCCTCAGTGTCCTCGATTTCCACGCCGGCATCCCGCATCCACTCAGGGTGCAGGCGGTCCGTGTGGATGTCTCCTCCCCCACCGACCAAATCTGCGTAAGACTCAACACTCAGGTGAGTCATCCAAAGGGGGCGTCTCTTCTCTCTCAGCTCCGAAACGTTGATTTCCATAATCCACCTCCGTGTATAAAATACAATCAAGAACATTGGTTATCTTCAACTAACGAATCAGTCTTTGTTTGATCCAATGATAACCACTGCTCCAGTCCTGTCAACAGATACCTCTCGTTAGGAAGCTCCTGGCCGACGGATACAGAAGAACAGAGCGTCGCGCATTCGGTTCGCAAGAGATTCAGATATCGGTAGAAGGTATCATCGTCGGGATTCTGCTGGATTGTCCTGTTTTCGTTCTTGACCCCTCCGCCGAGATACCGTTAAATCCTCATCGAGTTTCCTCTTTTCATCATGGATTACGGATTTCAGCAAATGGGAGCTGGACATGGCTGTCTCTGTTGATACAAAATCCTGGGAAGTTCTCATGAAGGATCTCAGCGATGGTAATTCGGCTCTCATTGGGAAGAACGCCGAGCTCATCGAAAAGAATCTTTCCGCATTCGCCAAAGAGGTCACCCAATTGGGGCTGGTGGACCTCAAGGAGCTTGCGGTCAAGTTCGCCCGTTTCTACTCAAAATCCGTACGCCCGAAGTGGGACGAGGAGGCAACCGCCACATTGAGCTTTTCCCT
>JAAYUJ010000236.1 GCA_012517775.1 Deltaproteobacteria bacterium | reverse complement strand
CGCCTTCCCGCGCTTCGCCAAATTCTTCGTGATCGCCGCCGTCAACGTCGTCTTCCCATGATCTATGTGACCGATCGTCCCCACATTCACATGCGGCTTCGTCCGCTCAAACTTCTTCTTCGCCATCGTCCTTCCTCCTCGAGTATTGGTGAACTCTCCATTGCGAAACCACATTTCTTCAAAAACTGTGACTGCAATATGTATATAGAATCTAAGCCGAAGGGAGCATTGCGAACTGCCCCGCTCTCTCATTGCAAGAAAAAACGATGGAGCCCACGACCGGGATCGAACCGGTGAACCTCTTCCTTACCAAGGAAGTGCTCTACCTACTGAGCTACGTGGGCTCATGAGAAAGCGGTCAGCATCACAGGAGAAGAAGCATCACGTGATGAGGGAGCTATTGGTCTTAGGAGTGGGGTGACAACGTGTCCCGTCCTGGCCATGAATAATCCCGGATCATCGCATGTAGTCCCGACGACAATGACCTGGTGCCACTATCTCCTACATGTTTAATTATTTACATATGTACTTCTAAATCAGGCGGTGGTGGAGAGGGGAGGATTCGAACCTCCGAAGGCTTCGCCGGCAGATTTACAGTCTGCTCCCTTTGGCCGCTCGGGAACCTCTCCACAATTGACCATTTGCCACCAATGGCACATGGCTGACCAAACAAGCTGTTTTTCATACCACGGAGTTTTCCGAAAGGCAATGGGTTTTTTCAGCAACCGGGAGAGTCCCTCTTTTCTCATCGAAACAAATCCAGACTATCTCTTGGACCATTTCGTTTCAACTCCGGCTTCATAAAACTGAATGCCCGCTTTCGTGAATATGACGAGAGAGACAATTCCACTTCATTCCCGCGCAAGCAGGAAACCGATAATCCTAGGGCCCACTGAGTCTGCCAACAATTGTTCAGAAGTCGCTTGAAGCCTTGGCATCGTAAGCAGATAATTATTAAGCAATTTCAGATTCTTCCAAAATTGCGATTTCTTTTTTTAGAGGCCCGTCTATCAATGAACTTTGCGAGGGATTCCCCTGCATTGGACCTTATTTGTATTGGAGCTCCGGGATACGGGAGCTCCTGGAATAATGATTCTTCTTGACAACTTGATGGAAGAGACGTAGTATACCCACGCGCTCAAGTATGTCATCGTATCCTCTTCTTTTTCTCCTCCTTGCATCACATCCTCCTCACATTTTCCCACCGTGGCGCGCGGCGACTACCTGGTTTTGCGGATGCCAGAAATCATTACTGGCTGTAAGTGAAAGGAGGTGTTGTCCTGCGGGTAACTATTCGAGCATTTGTTTTCGTCTTGGCAATTGGATGATCACCCAAACAAAATGGTCTTTGTCTGCCAAATGCCGTCACCTGGATTGTCGGCCTTTGTGAGAAGAACGGCTCAGGCTGTGCGGCAAAAAGTGGGGACGTCGTTTTCGGAGGTCTTTCGTATGCTTTTGGCGGTATACTTTTAAGAAAAAAGTGGCAAGATCAAAATGTCTGCGCTTGTAAGCGCACAATCTCCAAAGGGCAGTTCCCCATGATATGAGTCCTTTGTTATGATAGAATAGAATTATCCGCGTAGCCGTCAGGCGGGGGCGAGAGCAATTTGGGGGGGAACCTGCAATCTATAAGGTAAGAAACTCGATTTGGCGGTCCAATGCGACGAGCCTCAATTCAGATTATACTCTACAACCGGAGAGTCAGAAGGCGATCCCGTCAGAGCACTCAGCAGGAAGCCTGTCATAAAAGATGAGCAGCGTAAAAGTGATGACGACAGGCTGTGCCATGCTTGCTCCGAGTGGGACAATCCTCAGAGAGCGAGCAACTTCCCATGTCACTCATTATCAAAATTTTAACCTATAGAGACCAACCCCACCCAGAACCAGGGTCGGTCGTTTTCGATCAGCAGGGCGGCAGCCTGGGCCGAACACGTGAAAACCGTCTCGTGCTGTCCGATACCGAGGAAAGGCTTGTTTCTCGCAAACATGCCCTCATCACCTACGAGAACGGCTGTTATTATCTGACTGACACGAGCAAGAACGGCACCTTGATCTGCAACAAAGATCTACTCTTACAAAAAGACACGATTATGCTTGCAGATGGAGATCGATTGCAGATCGGTGACTATGAACTTCTCGTAAACATCTACCCCGAAAGAAATGGGAAAGAAGTCCGGGAGGCAGGATCCAGTGCAATACCTCCCGACTTCAGTATCGAAGATCTATTGGGGGGAGGAGAAGAGGCGAAGTCTTCCACCCCTGAAGCAGAAAGCGGGTCTTCACTCGCGGAAGAGATCAGACCACCGTCTCCGATTAATGTGTACCTTAGCGGCCCGGATGTTTCATCCCATGAGGAAGAACCAGAACCTTCCAGGCAAGAAGGTTCCGCCATAATACCTGAAGATTTCAACATCATAGATCTCATAGGCAGCCAGGAGGTTGCAAAAGGTTCCGATCTTGAAGCCGCCGGTGGGTCGGGGCTCCGTAGTGAAAGGACAGTTCGATCTGTAGGTCCTATAAACCATGGCGCCCCGGACGTTTCATCCCATCCGAAAAGCCCACAAGCTTTCAGGGACCAGGGTGCCGCCACAATACCCGAAGACTTCAACATCGAAGATCTGATGAGCAGCCCGGAAGCTACAACTGGTCCTGACTATGTGACCGCCAGTGAGTCGGGGCTCCGCAGTGAAAGTCCAGTTCGACTTGCAGTTCCCATAAGCCATGGCGGCCCGGATGTTTCATCCCCCCTGGAGAAATTGAAGCATATTGAGAGACAGATGCGGGCTTTGGCTCCTGATGAGGCGACGGTCAGGACATTTGTGGAGGAAAGCAGCAAGGAGGGAGATCGGGGAAAGGATACCCCTGGTTTGCAGGCTGTGGGCGAGCACCTGCAGGAAACTTCAGAGGGCCCTGTCGACGTGGAAACAGGTGTAGTTTCTCCCGGGATTTCCAGCAATATTCCACTTCGGAAGGCTGATCAGGGAATACACCAAGAGCTGTTCGGGATGTTTCTGAAAGGAGCTGGAATCGAAGATACGAGCCTTGTCAAGCCCGAAGATATTCCGTATTTGATGCATACAATCGGCAAGGTTCTTAGGGAAATGATCCATGGCATCATGGCAATTCTGCGGGGTCGAGCGCAATCCAAAGCGCAGCTTCACCTGATGGTGACTGTCCTCGGAAGTGAGCACAATAATCCTCTCAAATTCCTGCCAACCGTTGACGATGCCCTCAGGCATCTGCTGGCGAGAAACCAGCGAGGTTACATGAACGCCTATGATGCCGTCCGTGAAGGCTTCAGGGACATCATGAACCACGATCTGGCCATGAAGGCCGGAGTTCAAGCTGCTTTGGTTGAAGCTCTGAAACGATTCGATCCCAGGGAATCTGAAAAGCTCTACCAGGAGGGGATCGTCGTGCAAAGAAAGGCCAAGTGCTGGAATGCCTACAGTCAGAACTATCGCAAGATCTTCGAAGATGTCATGGAGAACTTTTTCGGGCAAGCATTCATACAAGCATACGAAGAACAGATGAGCAAGTTGTGCAAATCGGAAGGAACGTGCAGAGATCTCGAACGGGGAATCTCGGATGACTGAGAAAAACAAGGTGATTTGGTCAGAGGGCATGTTTTTGCTGCCTCAGCATTTCCAGCAACATGACCGATATCTGGAAAACCTTATCAATGCTCGATGCATGGGCCTCAGAGCCTACAACTGGGGTTTTTACTCCCTCATGTTAGACAATGACCTGTTGAAACTCGGAAAGCTGGCCCTTTCGCAATGTGCGGGGATCTTCCCGGACGGCACGCCTTTCAATCTGCCTGAGGACGATGCGCTTCCTTTGCCTTTGGATATTCCGGAGGACGTTCACAACGAGCTTGTTTTTCTGGCCTTGCCGGTGCGGCGCCGAGATGGGGTAGAGGCTGACAGTGACGAGTATCAGGATGCTCTCGCCCGCTTTCGAGTTGGCGACCAGGACGTAAAGGACCACAACTGCGGCACTGAAAACAAGGCCACGTTGCAGTGCGGCAGGTTGAAGACGCAACTGTTGATGGAACAACATGAGCGATCGGGCTACACATGCCTTGGAGTAGCCAGGATTGTCGATACACAACCAGACAAGAGCATCATGCTTGACGATCAGTATCTCCCCCCAAATCTGAATTGTCTTGCAGTAACCAAGCTGAGAGAATTCCTTCAAAGACTTCAAGGCTCTTTGCATGCGCGCGGGGAAGCGATAGTCGACCGGGTGACGAATCCCGGCTATTCCGGTGTGGCAGAGATCACCGACTGGTTGCTCCTTCAATTGATCAATCGTTATCAACCGTTATTTGAACATCTGTCAAACGTGGTTGGATTGCACCCTGATACCTTCTACCGTTTTGCCATCCAACTGGCAGGCGAACTGGCCACTTTTCTGCGCAAGGAAAGGCGGCCCATCAGCCTTCCCCGGTATGACCACGATGATCTCCAGGCGACTTTCTCCCCTCTGATGAAGGAGATAGAGTATCTTCTGGGTACCATCCTCGTGCCGAGAGCGAGACAAATCCCGCTCAACAAATTGAAGTATGGAGTATATGCAGCCATGAGTTCGGAGTTCATTCTTCTCCAGGACGCCGTATTCGTACTGGCAGCCAAAGCTCAAATGGCTGCAGAAAAGCTCCGCGGTGATTTTCCCCCCAACGTTAAGATTGGGCCGGGGGAGGATATTGGAAAGCTTGTAAATCAGCAGTTGCCAGGGATCCCCATTCAAGCAATGGCAGTGGCGCCCAGACAAATCCCCTTTCATGCCGGTTTCACCTATTTCGAAATAAGCAAGCACAGCGAGCTTTGGAAAAGAATGAAGAGCTCAAGTGTCCTCGCCATCCACATCGGCGGTAATTTCCCAGGCCTTGAACTGGAGCTCTGGTCCATAAAGGAAGATTAGTGCGCCATGAATGAACACGACACGTCTTCGAAGCCCGATGATCCCTTCCAGACAATCATCCGCCCTTCACCAGGCGGGCGAAGGTCGGATGCGGGGGCAGGAGTGCAGGAACAATCCAAAGCGCCCGGACCGTCATCATTCGACCTTCGGGCAGTAGATATCGGAGTGTCAAATCCCCTCGTTCACAATGCCTTTTCCATGCTTTCCCTGGTTCCAAAGCTTCGAATGCTCCCCTTCCACAACGCCATTTCTGAACTGCGAGAACGGCTGGTTAGTGAATTGAGAGAATTTGAGAATCGAGTTCTGCAGGAAGGAGGGTCGCGAGAACAGGCCAGAATCGCCACTTACTACATTTGTTCATTGATCGACCAGACGGTGCTGAATACTCCATGGGGTAACCAAAGCGACTGGGGACATCACAGCCTGTTGTATAGGCTTCACAACGAAGCCTGGGGGGGGGAGCGGTTCTTCCTGATTCTCGATCGACTCTTGCAGCGGCCCGCTCAGAATTTGAACTTGCTGGAGTTGGCGTATCTTTGCCTTAGCCTGGGATTCGAGGGTAAGTACCGCACCATGGGCAACGGCATGCGCGCCCTCGAGCAACTTCGACAGGAATTGTACCTGCAAATACAGAGGGCAAGAGGAGATCCTCAGGATGAGTTATCCATTCGCTGGCAAGGTCTCCGGGATCTGCGCAACCCGCTCATGCGTTATGTGCCGCTGTGGGTCTTGACTGCGATTGCCGCTTTCCTGCTTTTGATCATTTACGGAGGTTTTGTCTATATGCTCAACAGAGCCTCTGACAATCTTTACAATAGACTGGTTGCCATGGCGGGGCAGGTAGTGAAAACACCGCTTCCTCCCATAAAGACTCGTCCGATCCCTCCCCCTCCAAATCCACCGGGCAATATCTTCGAGACACTGCTCGCGCCTGAGATTCAGAAAAAAATGGTGGCAGTGATGGAAGGCCCTGTGTTGCGTATACTGAATGCCTTTCCATCCGGCAAGGATGAAATTCGCGAAGAGTTTCGACCGATGCTGGTCAAGATAGCCCAGCAGCTGCAAAATGACACAACTCGAATCCAGGTCATCGGTCACACTGACAATCGACCGATCAAATTCTCTGCTCGGTTTTCTTCCAATTATGACCTGTCGATCGCGCGGGCGAAGAATGTGGCAGGGATACTCGCAGCCTCAGCGCCCATCGGAGAACGCATCGGTTTTGCAGGGCGTGGTGAAAGCCAACCTTTAGTGGACAACGACACCCAGGAAAACCAGGCGCTCAATCGCCGCATAGAAATCTTTATCAGGTGAGATATGAAGAGCCTCATACGACTCCTGAAGCAGAAGATGGTTGTCCAGTTGCTGGGCGTTGTCGCGCTATGTGCGTCGATTTGGTTCGCCGGCCCCAAGGTAGCCTTCGCAGGTAAAGCTCCCCTTGAGTCTGAGTTCAACCGGCTCCTGGCCGTTCTCATCGTCGTCCTTGCATGGGCAGCTTATAATGAGTTGATACAGGTACGTTCCAGGAAGAGAGATCAGCAACTGTCGGCCGAACTTTCCTCCGCCCAGCCTGATCGTGCAAAGGCTGCCATAGATGAGGCGAAGAGCGAAGAAGTGGCGACTTTGCGCAGGAAATTTGAAGAAGCCCTTCAGTTGCTCAAGAAAACGCAGTCGAAAGGGAAACGGGGCAGACAATACCTCTATCAGTTGCCGTGGTATGTCATTATCGGCCCTCCTGGCTGCGGGAAGACAACCCTTCTTTTCAATTCCGGCCTCAAATTCCCTCTATCGGAACAACTGGGGCAAAGTCCTGTCAAAGGTTTTGGCGGGACACGCAACTGTGACTGGCTCTTTGCAGATGAAGCCATATTTCTGGACACGGCTGGTCGGTACACGACCCAGGACAGCCATCAGGTCGTCGACCAAAGTGCCTGGCACGGCTTTTTGGACCTGATCAAAAGGTATCGTCCACGCCGGCCGATCAATGGCGTTCTGGTCGCCGTGAGCTTGTCTGACCTGCATCAGCAGACAGAGGAGGAACGCAGGCAGCATGCCCGAGCGATACGCCAGCGCGTAATGGAATTGTACGAAGTGCTGCAGGTACGGTTTCCCATTTATGCGATCTTCACCAAATGCGACCTGGTCGCTGGTTTTGTAGAGTTTTTTGCCGATTTGAACCAGGAAGAGCGGACTCAAGTTTGGGGTGAAACCTTTCCTGGCGGCGATTCAAAAGGCTCTGAAGACCATATTTCCGGCTTCGAGAAGGGTTTCGATGAACTGTTGCAGCGCCTGCATCAACGGACCTACAGAAGAATCCAGGAGGAGCGGGATATCATGCGCCGCAGTCTCATTCTAGACTTTCCTCAGCAGATGGTTCTTCTGAAGCCGCTGATAATGGGCTTCCTTCGAGATGTGTTCGGTGGAAGCCGCTTTGAGACGGAGCCTCTGCTGCGCGGTGTATATTTTACCAGCGGGACCCAGAAGGACACACCTTTCGACCGAGTGATGGGGCTACTGGCAGCGGCCTATGGAATGGAGCGTCGAAGCCTCTCGGTTTTTCATGGCCTCAGTAAGAGCTTTTTTATCACGCGCCTCTTGAAAGAAGTGGTTGTTCCCGAAGCGGAATTGGCCAGAGTCGATCCCCGGTTAGAGCGCCGTCGACGGTGGCTTCAGTGGGCCGCATACGGGTTTGTCCTGGCATTAATGGTGAGCCTCCTGTCTTTGTGGTCGGTGAGTTATGTCCGAAACATGCGGGCGATTGACGGGGTCAAAGCCTGTATCGAACAGGTCAGGACCGACCGCAGAGAAGGTAGTGGCCTGGATCTCGAAACGAGGAGCCTTCTTGTTGGTCTGAACGCCATAGAGTCAGCAGGCGGTATTTATAAGAATCCTTCCTTGTGGATGGGGTTCGGCCTTTACCAGGGTGATAAGGTTCAGGATGGGCTCAAGCTTCTGTATGACCAGGTTCTGAAGAACAATCTCCTCCCGACTATTGTGTGGAGTCTTGTGGATCAATTGGATGAACGCATGCGGGCAGATGCAACTGCCGATCTCGATGTCCTCTATGGGTTGCTGAAGGTTTACCTGATGTTTGGTCTTCCACAAAGAATGGATCCCGGGATTGCAGGCAACTGGATCAAGAGGGACTGGGAACGCGTGTTTTTCAGAGAGCCGCAATTGCAGGCACAAATGCGCGTTCATTCTGACAATCTGCTCAAGTTGCCTCCCGATGCCATACCCCTGGATGAAGGGCGTGTTTCGGAAGCAAGGCGAAGGCTCAATGCAGTGCCCCTATACTTTCAAATCTACGCTCAACTCAGGAGTGTCTCGTTACCGGACCATTCCAACGACTTTCGGCTGCAGGACGTTCTGCCCCCCCGCACCGATGAAGTATTGACTACGACCGACGGTCGAGGAATCCAGTCACTGACAATACCGGGATTCTATACCTCCGAGGGTTACAATATCTTTTTTAAGAAGCAGGGGTTGGAACTTGTCAAACAATACCTGGATGAGAACTGGGTCCTGGAGACCCCCTATAGTGATCAGTCCAGGGATCTCAATCGTCTGTACGACGATCTGCAAAAGCTTTACTTCAGCGATTACCAGAAGGCCTGGAGCGATCTATTGAACAGCTTGACGGTGAGAAAAGCTCAAGGGCCGCAGGCATTTCACCAATCAATTCAAATCATCGACCGCTTGGCCGGTCCTGACACCCCGTTGCTGCCACTGCTCGAGGCCATTGCGACGAACACTTCTTTGAGTGGGGATACATCCACAAGCAAGCCTCAAGATGCCGGCAGCGGAATGCCGCCCCGCCCCCCCTTGATTGGTGCCCCTCAAGACCCGGCTCAACAGATGGAGTCCCGGTTCAAAGATCTGAACCAGCTTTTGCAGGTCAGGGGTAGCTCCCCCCCGCCAATCAATGAGATCCTGAAAAACCTGAATGAGGTGCGAGATGTGATGATACAATCTCCCAGTTCCTCGACCATGGATAATCAACCTCTGGTTGTTGCCACCAAAAAGGCTGGCCTGGCGTTCGGACACCTCCCCGACCCGCTCAAAGGCTTATTGCTCTCCGCGACGAAAGACGTGATGGACATTTCCCATGGCATGCAGAAATCGGAGCTCAATGCTGCCTGGAAAGCTCAGGTAGTGGACTTTTACAGGAAAGCCTTGCAGGGGCGGTATCCTTTGGTCAAAGGCAGTCCTTACGATGCAACCATGAATGATTTTTCCCGCTTCTTCGCCTCAAATGGTATCATGGATCAGTTTTTTCAGGATCACCTGAGGCGGTTCGTCGATTCGAGCGGAACCAGATGGCGCCAAACCACAACGGATGCCCAGGGTATCAGTTTTTCTCCTGCGGTATTGAGCCAGTTTCAAAATGTAGAAAGAATACGCGAAGCTTTCTTTGGGGGCACAGGGCAGACACCGTCGGTTCAATTTGAATTGAGGCCTATCTTCCTCGATACCAAGGTCAAGGCCTTCCGGCTCAACATAGAGGGGCAGACAACTGAATACCTCCATGGCTCTGCTCTCCCGAGCAGTTTCAAATGGCCGGGACCCCAACTTCAAGTTGGTGTCAAGATGAGCTTTGAGTTGTTTGACGGCCGCGAGGTGAGCCGGTTGGAACAAGGCCCCTGGGCTTGGCTGAGGACCCTGGATAAGGCCGTTCTTGAGCATACTTCTTTGCGCAACCGTATGGGTGTGACGTTTCAGGCCGATGGATACCGAGTGCGGTATGAACTCATAGCCGGCAGCGTATACAACCCGTTCAAATTGACAGAGTTGTCGCAGTTTCGCTGTCCGGATTCCTTATGAGTTCTCTGACGAACGTTGCAGGGTTTTTCGGCAAGGTCCACACTTTGGGAGATTTTGTCTCAAGGCGCTTAAAGGCCTCTTTTGTTCAGGACTGGGATGCGTGGTTGGAAGGCTCACTGTCTGCCAGCCAGGAGCAGCTGGGACATGAGTGGCTCCCTGTATACCTTACGAGCCCCATATGGCGCTTTCTTCTGAGCCCTGGAAATTGCGGGGACAGCGCGTGGGCGGGCGTCATGATGCCCAGTGTGGACAGGGTTGGCCGCTATTTTCCGCTGACGCTGGCAATACAGGTGAATGAGCCCCAAGCTCTGCCCTGCTTGTTCGCTACCGCGGCAGACTGGTTTGATGCTCTGGAGCAACTGGCACTGTCCGCACTGCGAGACGACTTCAATCTGGATGAATTTGATGAGAGGCTTCAGGGACTGCCATTGCCTCAGCAGGCAGCCGAATTTTGTTGTGGAGGAAGCATCGATGTGGGCGGGGACGGCCACGTCTCCTGTCACATCGAAATGGAAAGCCTGGAAGACATTTCGAAGGCCTATATGAAGCTGAGCGGCGGTCTTATCACCGCATGCTGGCCGACCTACAGCCTTTGGATTTCAATGGGATCCGAACGGATCAGGCCCAGCTTTTATGCCTATAATGGCTTGCCCCCCCTGGCAGCCTACGTGGAACTTCTCGCCGGGCGGTTACAACAAGGCGGTTGGGGCGATGACGCGACGTGACCCTGATCGGATCTGTCAGTAACGATCTGGAAGGTGAATGTGATGAACCTTGATCTCTTGTTGGAGCCAATTTCACCCGAGGCACCTTCGGGCGGGAAAGACCTCTCTGAAAACGACCCTGCCTTTTTCGAGCTGGAAAGCATGGTGAATGACAGGGTCAAGACTGACAGGGGCGAGAGAGACCCAGGCCTCAAAGCAGCCGTTCCCAGTTGGAATGATATCAAACAAACCGCATACGATCTGTGCACTCGCGCTCATGATCTGCGCGTAGCAATGATTCTCCTCCGGGCTTTGGTCCATACTCAGGGGTTGCCGGGCTTGCGCGAAGGTTTCAACTTCTTTCAAGGTCTTATCGAGCGTTACTGGGATACCGTTTATCCTCAGCTGGATTCTGAAGATACTGATCCGGCGGGGACACGGATCGGCGTTTTAGAGGAGCTCGACAGCCGGGAGGCGCTTGTCGGGCCACTGACGGAGGTGACCCTTTGCGCTTCTCGCGAAGTGGGGAAATTCAGCCTGCGAGACTACTACCTGGCCACCGGTCAAATCGCTCTTACTGAAGAACAAAGAAAGAAGCAGGAGAAGGATGGAAAGTACCTTCCCAGACTCCAGCAGATTGAGGCAGCTTTCGAGAAGTGTGGCATTGAGGATTTGCAGGCCAATCAAGCAGCTACCGCTTCTTCGTTGGAGAGTCTGCATCAAATTGAGCTGATCCTGAAAGAAAAGGCAGGTCCTGAGGCAACTCCAACCTTCGGCGAGTTGTCCAGAGTGCTTAAGGAGATGGACGTTCTTTTGACCAATCAGCTCAAGCGGCGTGGAGCAGTCATTATCTCAACGCCTGAATCAAGAATCGAAGGCGAAGGGCCTGGCCCTGAAAGTGAGAATCAGCCTGGGCAGACTTCTTCCCACACAATCAAGTCTATGGACACGATCCGAAGCAGACAAGACGTTTCCCGCCTCTTGCAGCAGATCTGCCAGTATTATGAACAGAATGAACCCGCCAGCCCTGTCCCCCTGCTTCTGAAGCGCGCCATGCGACTCGTGGAAAAAAGCTTCATCGAGATATTGGAAGATCTGGCTCCGGAGAGCTTGCCCAAAATTCAATTGCTAAGCGGGTCGGAAACTGACCAGCATTGAAGTGACAGACGGGAAGTGACTGTTTTGGTTTTGGATGAATACGTGCCGTTTGTCGGAGGATTTCAACACGGCACGGTAGTCGAGGGTTATGGGGTAAACAGCAAGGTAAGGAGGCAAAGACATGGCGCAAAAGAGCAGTCAAAAGTTCATTGGTCGCAACAGACCGCCAAGGGTTCAGATCGAGTACGACGTGGAGACATTTGGTTCCGAGAAAAAGGTGCAACTTCCGTTCGTAATGGGAGTGATGGCCGATTTGGCCGGTAAGCCGAAGGAAGGCGAAGAAATCACGCCCGTCGCAGATCGCAAGTTCCTTTTTATTGACGCAGATAATTTCGAGCAGCGCCTCAAGGCGTTCAAACCGCATGTTGCCTTCCGAGTTCCCAATACCCTTACCGGTGAGGGCATGCTTCCGGTGGATATCACCTTCGAGAGTATGGATGATTTCTCGCCTGTGGGCATCGCCAGAAAAGTAGGTGTCCTCAGGGAATTGTTGGAAGCACGAACACAGCTTGACAATCTGCTGACTCTCATGGACGGAAAGATGCATGCTGAAGAGGTAATCCTGGGATACATCAAGAACCCGGCTTTACAGCAGGCGTATTTACAGGCATTGAGCTCGGCTCCCCAGGCGGGCGACCGGTCAGTCGCGGACCAGTCAATGGAATCACCTTCCCAAGAAGAGGGATAAGCCATGGCAGAAATGCAGAAGACAACAGAAGTTGAAGCCGAGGTCAGGCCCCTTGAGTTGAGCGACTTTGAAAAGCTGCTGCAGCAGGAATTGAAACCGAGAACGGACGAAATGCAGCAAGCTGTTCAGGGAGCGGTACGCACCCTGGCGGAGTATGTTCTGAGAGATGAAAAGCTCATCTCCGAGGATGCGGTGCGTACGGTGGAGGCAATCAAGGCGGAAATCGACCGGAAGCTCACCGAGCAGATCAACCAGATACTGCATCACCCCGAATTCCAGCAGATGGAAAGCGCCTGGCGAGGCCTTCATTATCTTGTCTTCAATACGGAAACGGACGAAATGTTGAAGATCAAGGTGATGAACATCAGCAAGAAGGAGCTTGGCAAGGTACTCAAGAAGTTCAAGGGTACCCGGTGGGATACGAGCCCTATTTTCAAGCAGATATACGGTGAAGAGTTCGACATGCCGGGCGGAGAACCATATGGTTGCATCGTGGGAGACTATTATTTCGACCATTCGCCCGGAGACGTGGAGCTTCTTGGGGAAATGGCGAAAGTGTGCGCCGCTGCGCACGCGCCGTTTATCACCGGCGCACTGCCGTCAGTGATGCAGATGGAGTCCTGGGGGGAACTCTCGAACCCCGCCGATCTGTCAAAACCTTTCACTCTGCCTGACTACGCCGCCTGGCGTTCTCTGCGGGAATCGGAAGATTCACGTTACATCGGGTTGGCCATGCCTCGTTTTCTAAGCCGTCTGCCATACGGGCAGAAAGCCAAGAACCCTCTGGAAGAGTTTGATTTTGAAGAAGACACGGAGGGTGCGGACAGCCGCAAGTACTGTTGGTCCAACTCCGCCTATGCCATGGCGGTCAACATCAACATGTCCTTCAAGCTGTACGGCTGGTGCTCCAGGATTCGGGGCCGGGAATCCGGAGGCGAGGTGCTGGGATTGCCTGTCCACACATTTCCCACCGATGACGGTGGGGTGGATATGAAGTGCCCGACGGAGATCGCCATCGGCCAGCGTAGGGAAGCGGAACTCGCCAAGCTCGGGTTTATGCCGTTAAGCCATTACAAGAATACCGACTACGCGGTCTTCGTCGGCGCTCAATCACTCCAGAAACCCTTTGAGTACGAGGACCCGGACGCCACCGCCAGTGCCAATCTGTCTGCCCGCCTCCCTTACTTGTTCGCCTGCTGCCGTTTTGCACACTATCTCAAGCGCATCGTTTACGACAAGATTGGGTCCTACAAGGAACGGGAAGACATGCAGAGGTGGCTGCAGAAATGGATCAACCAGTATGTTGACGGTGATCCCAAGAATTCAACGGAACTGGTCAAATGCCGCAAACCGCTGGCGGCTGCGGAGGTTATCGTTGAGGAGGTGGAGGGGAATCCGGGCTACTATACTTCCAAGTTCTACCTCAGACCCCATTACCAACTGGAGGGGCTGACGGTATCGATTCGACTGGTGTCCAGGCTGCCCTCCGTCAAGAAGAGTTAATCAAGCAAGCAATAGGGTCAATGAAGAAGAAAGGAGAAAAAAATGGCTGTGGCATTTTACTTGGAACTCACAGATGTTACCGGAGAATGCAAGGTGAGCGGATATGAGGAACAGATCGACGTTATGGCGTGGAGCTGGGGGATGTCGCAACCGGTTTCGGCGCATGCGGCAGGAGGAGCCGGAGGGCCGGGCAAGGTGAGTGTACAATCCCTTAATATCAGCAAGTACGTTGACAAAGCCTCTCCCACACTGATGCAATTTTGTGCCAACGGCAAGCACATTGAGAAAGGCGTGTTGACAGCATGCAAAATGGGAGGTGAGGACGACGCTGTAGTGTTTTATACGATCACGATGGACGAAGTGTTTGTGTCAAATGTAAGCGCCGGTGGCAGTGAGGGGAGTGACGGATTGACCGAACAGGTGGCGCTGGATTTTGCAAAAGTTCATGTGAAATACTACCCCCAAGAGGAAACAGGAGCGAAGGGTCAGGATATTTCCTTTGACTGGGACATCAAGGCTAACAAATCATGCTGATACCTGTTAGTTTCCCGGAGGATAATTCTTGAACCCCTCCAAAAGGCTTTTCTAATGACAATGGCATGGTTGACCGGCTGTCCTTGATTATTGATGGGATGGATCTGCGCCGCGATCACTCCATGATCTGCGGATAGGTGCGAACTCAAGGGCACAGTGAGTAGATGGATGGCTGCAGTACCCTGTTGGGGTTCGCCGTATGCGTAGCACCACCCCGCAGGGAGAAGGATCATCGAACGGTATAAGACCCTCGATCGGATGGGCAAGAGGCCTTTGGCAGTATATTGGAACAGTTCCCCTTAATGGATTGACTTACGTGGCAGAACTGATTTCGAAAGAGCACTTGCGGCCCTCGCTTCTGGATCGCCTGACTGGTGAAGAGCAGGTCATGTCGTTCAGAAAGCTCAGGCAGTCGGTTCTCCGCGACTTGGAGTGGCTTCTCAACGCGGGAAACCTTGAAAGCTCGCAGGACCTCAGCGATTACCCCGAAGTCAGGAGTTCGGTGCTGAATTTCGGGGTTCCCGAACTCACCGGGAAATCCGCAAGCGGAACCGATGCCACGGCTTTGGAACGGGCTCTCAGACAGGCCATCTGCAACTTCGAGCCCCGCATCCTGCCGGACTCCCTCAAAATCCGTGTTGCGGTCTCTGACGAGGAACTGAACCGCAACGCGATCGTTATCGAAATCGAAGGCGAGCTCTGGATGCAGCCCATGCCCGAACGTCTCTATCTGAAGACCATCCTGGATGTCGAGCTCGGCAAATGGGAAGTCAAGGAAATGCAAGGTTAGGGAGAAATGGACCCACGCCTGCTTGAGTATTACAACCGCGAACTGCAATATATCCGTGAGATGGGGGGAGAGTTCGCCAGGGAATTTCCCAAAATCGCCAGGTACCTGGGATTGGATGCCTTTGAGTGTGCTGACCCTTATGTCGAGCGGCTGCTGGAGGGATTTGCTTTTCTGGCGGCACGGGTACAGCTGAAAGTTGATGCGGAGTTTCCCCGTTTCACCCAGTACCTGCTGGAAATGGTCTATCCTCACTACCTTTCGCCCTTGCCATCCATGGCGGTGGTCCAGATAATGCCATCGCTCAACGAGGGGTCTCTGCAGGCAGGCTATACCATTCCACGGGGTGCTTTATTGCGCGCCAATGCCATAGCGGAAGGGGATCAGACGGCATGCGAGTACAGCACCGCCCACGACGTGACCCTGTGGCCGTTGGAGATCACGGAAGCCGAGTACCTCGCCAATGCCAGTGCCGTTGGCAACCTGGGAGTGCCCAGTCGCCAGGGCCTCAAAGCCGGCCTCCGTTTGCGCCTGCGGAGTACGGCGGGTCTCGTGTTCAATCAGCTTCCCCTGGATAGGCTCCCCCTGTTCCTGCGAGGGGGAGAAATAGCTTTCGAGCTCTACGAGCAAGTGCTCGCCAATACTCTGGGTTTACTGGTGCTACCGACGCGGCG
>JAAYUJ010000235.1 GCA_012517775.1 Deltaproteobacteria bacterium | reverse complement strand
TTCCACGCTCCTCTCCACGATGCTTTTCATCTCCGGGCTTTTTCGTCACCTGACTGTTCTGTATTCTCGCCATGGCTCAATCTCGCCTCGCTCACCATAAGGACCAGTGCCCAGTTCCATGAATCCTTCATCCTCGGCTTCTCAGGAGGGACGGTTTACTTCGCAGGGATCACCACCCATGAAGTGTATTGAGCACAAGCCATGCCAATGCCAAGATAGGGAACGGTAATGCGAGAGGGCTTCGTTATCGATTGCCCACCCTCGGTCCGGATGGGTTTCTCTCGAAGTTGCTCCCGCATCCACCTTGCTCCCGCATCCACCTTGCTCCCGGGAATGTGCAACCCCCCACCAGTTGAATCCATACCGGTGGAGGTCTTTTTCAGTTTCCCATTGGATGGAAGGCGGCAATGAGGTATTCTATTCCCTGGAAGCTCCTTTGTTAATTTTTCCAGCGACTTGACGCAATCAGGCCGTACTCTCTCAATGAGTCCACCTGTCAATGGCTTTCCAGGTCGGGGCTCCATATCCGACACATTGGCGCAAACGCTGTCGGGATTGGAATCCCGACCTGCTGATTGAAAAGTCCCGATCAATTTTTCTGAATCGAGAACTTGTCTTCTCGCAAGATTCGTATTGCCCTGGAGATATTAGCATTTCACAACGGCGTTAAAACATAGGCGAAACTTCTTTAGCAAGGAGAGAATCATGGAATTTGCCGACCTGATACCCGACTATCAACTGGATCATGTGGGCCTGTATCAACTCAGGCAGGTCTACTGGAACCGGTCAACCCCGGAACTGTATGAACTCGCCATTCGACGCTACGAGGGACAAATCGCCCACCTCGGTCCGCTGGTTGTGTCCATGGGCCAGCATACCGGGCGTGCCGCCAAGGATAAGTACGTGGTGGACGAACCGGCGACAAGCCATGAAATTTGGTGGGGCAAAGTCAACGTGAAGTACGCCGAGGAAAAATTCAATGCGCTGCACAAGCGCATGAACAACTATATGCGGGGCAAGACGGCATTTGTGCAGGACTGCTATGCCGGAGCCGACGAGAGGCACCGTCAATCCGTCCGGGTGATCACCGAATTCGCGTGGCACAGTCTTTTCGCCCGCAACATGTTCATTCAACTGCCCCGGGACAAAGAACAGATCAAGAATTTCGTTCCCGATTTCACGGTGCTTCACTGTCCGAACTTCCACGCGGATCCCGATGACGATGGAACTCGCAGCGGCACCTTTGTTGCTCTTCATTTGAGCAGAAAACTTGTTCTGATTGGAGGCACGGCATATGCCGGGGAGATCAAGAAGTCGATTTTCACTGCCCTCAATTTCCTGCTGCCTGCCCAGGATGTGCTCTCCATGCACTGTTCGGCCAATGTACACAAGGAACGCGCCGACGACGTGGCTGTTTTCTTCGGCCTTTCGGGGACCGGGAAAACGACCCTTTCGGCGGATCCGAACCGGCTGCTGATTGGTGATGACGAGCACGGCTGGTCGGAAGACGGCATCTTCAACTTTGAGGGTGGCTGTTATGCCAAAGTCATCAACCTGTCCAAGTCTTCGGAGCCGGAAATCTACGAATGCACACGCCGTTTCGGGACCATTCTGGAAAATGTTTCCATGAACCCCGTCATCCGCCGCCTTGACTTGAACGACGCTCGCCTTACGGAAAACACACGGGCCTCTTACCCGCTCACCCATCTCCCCAACATCGTGCCCACGAGAATGGCGGGCCATCCGCGTTCCGTCATCATGCTGACGGCCGATGCCTTCGGCGTACTTCCACCGATTTCGAAGCTGACCGAAGAGCAGGCCATGTATCATTTCATCAGCGGATACACGGCAAAAGTCGCCGGCACTGAAAAGGGCGTGAAGGAACCCAGCGCCACATTCAGCGCCTGCTTCGGAGCACCTTTCATGGTCCGCCATCCTTCGGTTTATGCTCAGATGCTGGCCAAAAAGATCAAGAATCACAAGGCACGTTGCTGGCTGGTAAATACCGGGTGGACGGGAGGTCCTTACGGAGAGGGGTCCCGCATGA
>JAAYUJ010000234.1 GCA_012517775.1 Deltaproteobacteria bacterium | reverse complement strand
GCGGTCATCTCCGACTTACCCGGGATTTGCGGCAGGTGTCCGGAAAAAGCAGGCAATTGGACCCGTTGGATTTGAAGAACTTTCGAATGGTTTCGAGGGAGTCGAGGATGAGAACTACCGTATTGGTATCCGCCCAGTTGAAGAGGGCCATGGCGGGCATGATCGGAAGATTGATGCAACCATGGGAACAGTAGCCACTCGAGACATCACCC
Organism: Deltaproteobacteria bacterium; assembly: GCA_012517775.1. GTDB lineage: Bacteria > Desulfobacterota > Syntrophobacteria > Syntrophobacterales > Syntrophobacteraceae > JAAYUJ01. The sequence goes on along the minus strand of JAAYUJ010000234.1, from coordinate 5,163 downwards.
GCATGGACCCAGACATGCTCGTAGATCCTCATGGCCCAAGGCATGGGAGCAGGCTCGCCATAGGCATTGTTGTATTTCAGTGAGACTGCTTCGGCCATCTTGGTATCTATCCGGTACACTCCCGCCTTCGTCGATCCCCGTGACTTGCCGATACACACCTCCGTGTCCCCGACGAGCAGACCTTTTTCATACCAACCGAGGAAAGGAATACTCTTCACAATCAGGACCGATTTGGGGAGTTGAGCCAATTCAGGAAGGTTACCGGGCATAGGGGTCCAGTGCTTGAACTTATGGAAGTCATAGGGCACCCTAAGCACCCGTTTCGCCTTGATGTCCTCAGCAATGTAGTAGCGGGCCCTCACATTCAATCGCGCCAGTATCCCTCTGGCAGCACTGGGGCTCAGGTCTGGATCCTTTTCAGCAATTCTTTCCAGTTCTTCTTCGCTGATCACCCGTTCTTCCCAGCCTTTGTCGGCATGGGCTCCGTCGCTTCCCAGTTCGACCGATCGGACTACGGGCATCGAGGCCTTTGAGTATTCATGTCCTTGAGCCCTTGCGGCTCCTCCCTGCAAGCTCAATGGGCGTACCCAACCTGTGAATATCATAAGGAAGACCAGAAATATCAAGCTGTTCCAAACCATCCCGGTATCTTCTTAACAGGTCCAGGTAACGACAGCTTCGTAGGTCGGGTTTCCATACTCGACACCCGTGCGCAAAAACTGTTGGGATTGGATTCCCGAACTACCCATTGAGAAGCCATCCATCCCGCATACCTCGAAAAATTCTACCGCCGGAAGCCAAGTTTGCAGCAACTGATCGGAAATACACATTCCTGACCAGTGTGAGTCAAAAGGGAATCAGCTCCCGCAGCTCCTTTTCCAGTGCCACAGCCGTTTTGAAGAGCACTGCATGCATTCCGATCGCCCGCGCGGCATCGATGTGCTCCTGCATATCATCGATGAAGACCACCTCCGAAGGCATTAAGCCCAATCGACTGAGGACGGTATGAAAGACTCTCTCATCAGGCTTCATCAATCCTTCATCGCCGGAACAGAATACCGTATCAAAATATCTATGGGCATCCCAATCAGCCAGCCAACGGCTGAGGCCCGGCGGCGAATTGGAAAGCACTGCCAGTCTGTAACGTCCATAAAGCCTCCGGATGATCTTCAAGACATCCCCGTTGATTCTCTCATCGCCATGATAGCGACGCTGAAACGCCAATACCGAGGATCTGCTCTTGAGGCCTAGTCTCGGGCCAATCGCCTGCCAGAACTCATCGTACGTCTTGCGTCCAAGCAGAGCATCCTGCCAGGCATCACTTTCGAACATGATGGTATTGATGGAGCCGCCAGGGAGTCCCAGGTCTTTTTCATAGCTGCAAAAGAGTGACTGCGGCTTTTGAGAGGAGATGACCCGTCCGAAATCAAAAACAACGGCCTTCAAAAGCCTCCCCCTTCTGATGAATGGTCGATGCCCAAAGCGAGTCCTGATCACTTCATTCCCATGGCATGTTCCTATCATCGTATTCTATTACCAAAACAAACAGATTTTGTGTTGGAAATCGTTGCGACAGATGCCATCCAACTACCATCTGACAATATGAGGCTCTTCTTCCTCAAATCCAGCCGAACGACCCTTTGCAAGATTCGCCAAAAAACGTTCGTTGTAAGATCGACTTCTGAGAGCTTGGTGTTGTTCTTTCAAGAATCCATGTGTTAATTTACTTCGGCTTGAACCTTAACAAGTCTTTTCATATGGTTATGTTTTTCATTCGTCCGGTTTCAGAATGCCTGACCAGTCGCGAGACGGGCTGCACTGATATCGGCCAAGATCTTTCGAGCGATTCAACTGAAATGACTGACAACTCTGATAAAATCAAGTCTGGCATTATCGCCCTCATGGGCTCAGGAGAGCTCACGTCCACAATGGTGGAAGTGCACAAGGAGCTTCTGGGAAAGCTCCCCTCCCCCGCCAGTGCAGTATTCCTGAATACCCCCGCCGGGTTTCAGCTCAATGCGGATCAGTTGTCTCAAAGGGCTGTGGAGTATTTTCGGGATAAGATCCATCACTCCATGTCTGTGGCATCTTTCAAGTCCAAAGACTCGATAACACCCCTCGATGCGGAAGTGGCCTTCCACACCCTGCGGGACGCCGACTTTGTTCTTATCGGACCCGGAAGCCCCACTTACGCCATCAGGCAATGGCAGGACACTCCTATCCGGGAGATCCTGATCAGGCGGATTGAACGGGGGGGCTGCCTGGTGGCTGCCAGTGCCGCCGCGCTTACCGTTGGCCGCTTCACTCTCCCTGTGTATGAGATTTACAAAGTCGGTGAAAGGGTGCACTGGGTTGACGGAATCGATATCCTGAGTCATTTTGGTCTAAATCTCACGGTTATTCCTCATTGGAACAATGCCGAGGGAGGGACTCACGACACCCGCTACTGCTACATGGGCGAGGAGCGATTTCGAAAGCTTGAATCCATGCTTCCCGAGGGTTTCGCCGTACTGGGCCTCGACGAGCACACAGCCTGCCTGATGGATCTCTCCGACGACACGGCAACGGTAAGGGGGATTGGACGAATCATCTATCGCCGTGAAGGGGTTGAAACGGTGTTTCGCAAGGGGGATCGCTTTCCTCTCGATTTGCTTCGGGGCATGACGAAGCAGGAATTTGGAGAGGAAGTCACTACTCCGCATCGGGATTCAACCGATACGCAGCAACCGCCCCTTGATCTTTTTTGGGAAAGGATTCACAGGATCGAGACCCGCTTCCACCATGCTCTTGATGAACATGACATCAAAGAAGTTGTGAATGCCCTTCTGGAATTGGATCAGGTGGTCTGGAGCGCCCTGGATGACAAGGAGAATCCGGAATTCATATCCCAGGGCCGGGAGATTCTCAGAGACTTCATTGTTCTCCTGGGAACGAAGCTCGACCGGAGTCCACCCTCTGTGGAGGACTGTCTCGGTCCCCTGGTGCATGACCTTCTGGAATTGCGCAACTTGTTTCGAGACGGCAAACAGTGGAAGAACGCCGACGCAATTCGAAACTTGCTTCTGCGTGCCAATATTCTTCTGGAGGACACGAGAGACGGTACCCGATGGCGACTCCTGAGCTCGTCCCCTCGTGCCCCTTCGGGGCAACTGAAAGCATGACGAACAAAGAATATTCACAGAATTCGGGGGAGTCAGCAAAAAGGCGTTATATGGAGTCTCCTCTGCGATCTCAGTGTTCTCAGCGGTGAGATGATACCCTTCTTAGCGAGCGGAAGGATTTGAGCCTTCGCCAGGTTAGAATGAACCGGCACGAGATGATTTATTTCGCTTCCATTGACCGATCCGCCAACTCCACTACCGACACTGCAACATGCAGAGTAACAATGGAGACGATTGAGAGCATTCTGGGGTTCTGGCAGGATTCATCTCGAACGCTTTGCTGGGACTGCCTTTTTGTCACACCCGTCTGGCTCCGCTTGTGGTGGACCGTGTTCCAGTCCGGCCCAATCCCCCGTTTTCCCGCGGTCTGGCGGGAAGGAGAGCTCCTGGGCTTCGCTCCTCTCGTGATCAAGGGAGAGACAGCTACATTCATTGGTAGTCCCGATGTTTGCGACTATCTGGATATGGTCGTTCAACCCGGAAGCCCCGACCTTTTCGTGGAAGTTCTGCTCGAACATCTCGTCGAGCAGGGAGTCCGACGGCTGGACCTGCAACCTGTCAGGCGGGATTCCAAGATTGTCGCATCCCTCGGGCGATTTCTACGCCTGAAGGGTTGGGCTTACACCTGCATTGATGAGGATGTGTCCCTTGAAATGAAGCTCCCCGGAACCTGGGATGCCTTCCTGCATGGTCTGTCGGCCAAGGATCGCCATGAAATCAGGAGGAAGCTCAGGCGCCTTCACAAGGCGGGGAATATACGGTTGCGCGTTGTGGACAAGCCTGATGCCGTGGGCCGGGAAATGGAAGCATTCCTGCGTCTCTTTCACATGAGCCGACGGGATAAGTCTCTCTTCATGACGGAAACGATGGCATCGTTTTTCCGAAAACTCGCCGTGGAGATGGCAGCATTGAATATCATGAAGCTCATGTTTCTGGACGTGAATGAAGACACTGCCGCCTCCGTCATGTGCTTTGATTACGGAGAGTCTCTTTACCTTTATAACAACGGATACGACCCCAGGTATCTTCCGTTGAGCCCCGGTCTGATGAGCAAGGTGATGAGCATCCGCTACGCCGTCGAAAACGGCAAGAGTGAGTACAGTTTTTTGAAAGGATCCGAGGCGTACAAGTATCGCCTGGGAGGTAAACCCATAGCAATCTGCAGGTGCGAAGCACGCCTCGGCTGATTCCTTTTCGCTTCAATGGCCTGCTGGAACTGAAGGGCTCGTGCCTGAATTTCCCATGCGGATTCAAGTACTTCCTCACATCGCTGGTGACTTCTCAATGAGTCCGGTTTACGGCCCCTTCGCAGGTCGGGTTTCCATACCCGACATCCGGGTGCTGGCGCCGTCGGGATTGAAGCTTCGACCTGCTTATTGAGAAACTGCCAGCGCGGGGACACATGCGTCCGCATGGGGGAGTTGGTTCCAGGGAATATCATACGGTTAATCTGACGGAGAAAGGCGATTTCGGTTGGAAATGGAGCAGATGCGCATTGCCATGTTGAGTGTCCACTCAAGCCCTGTGGGACATCTCGGAAACAGGGACACCGGCGGTATGAGCGTTTACATTCGAGAGTTGGCGCGGGAATTTGGAAGGCGCGGTCATGGCGTGGATATCTTTACGCGTCGGCAGGACCCGGAAGCTCCTCAAGTGGTCCACTTATACCCTGGAGCTCGCCTGTTTCACCTTGGGGACAATGTGATGGAACCTTATGGTCCCATGGCCGTGTTTCCCCACCTCCCCGATTTCCTCCGGGACCTCGAACGATTCAAGACAACCCATGGGCTTCAATACCATGTAATGCACAGCCATTACTGGCTCTCGGGACGCCTCGGGACGTGGGCGGCCTCCCGCTGGAGAATCCCCCATCTTTTCACGTTCCACACCGTGGGTGCCCTCAAAAACCTTTATTGTGAAGAGGAAAGAGAGCCGTCCCTTCGGGTTCGCATCGAGAGACAGATTGCGATGGAAGTGGACCGGGTCATTGCAGCCACTGAAT
>JAAYUJ010000233.1 GCA_012517775.1 Deltaproteobacteria bacterium | reverse complement strand
GCACTCAGGTGCCTGGAATAGAAGTTGTTTTGTAACATCAGAGGTCTCAGCGGTGAATGTTACGCTCTACAGTCTGGAAGGGTGCCCATTCTGTGAAAAGGCCAGGACCTTTTTGCAGGAAAAGAACATCGAGTTCAACGAGGTGAAGGCGATACCCGGGTCGGCGATCTGGGAGGAGATGAGGCACAAGACGGGCAGCGGGACTTTTCCTCAGATTCTCATCGGGGATGAATCCATCGGGGGATATGCGGATCTTGTCACTATGGAAGCAAGGGGAGAGCTGTACGAGCGGCTGGGTTTATCCGAGAGAAAGCCCGAGACTCCCCTCTACGATGTGATCATCCTCGGAGCCGGTCCGGCGGGCCTGAGTGCTGCCATCTATACCATCAGAAAGCTCCTCAAGACCCTCATCATCAGTAAGGACATCGGCGGGCAGGTCACCTGGACGGCTGACGTGGACAACTATCTGGGATTCAGTCAGGTCAACGCGGCTGAACTGGTGTCCAAGTTTGAAAACCATGTGAAAAAGTACGATGTGGAGACGATCATCGGAAAGAGCATCAGCATGGTGGATCCCATGGGCCGCGTGAAACGGGTCATCACAGAGGACGGCAGGATCTTTTACGGGAAGACCCTCATTGTGGCGACCGGGGGAGGCCACAAGCTGCTCAACATCCCCGGTGAAAGAGAGCTCCAGGCCAAAGGCGTGTCGTACTGCTCCACCTGCGACGCTCCACTCTATGCGGATGCTGATGTGGCGGTGATAGGCGGTGGGAATTCAGCCCTGGAAGCCGCCATCGATTTGATGAGTATTGCCCGGCGGATCTATATTGTCTCGATTTCTCCTCTATTGGGAGATCCCGTCTATCGGGACAAGGTGGAATCCTCGGATAAGGTCATCGTGTTTCCCCAGCATCAGCCGACACGCATACTGGGAGAGTCTTTTGTGGAGGGCATTGAATTCCGCTGCCTGGTGACGGGAGAGGTGAAGACGATGAACGTGGAGGGGGTTTTTGTGGAAATCGGGACGATGCCCAATTCGAGTCTGTTCATCGATAATCTTGCCACCAACAGAGACGGGGAGATTCTGGTGGACCTCGAATGCCGCACGGGTGTTGCGGGAGTGTTCGCCTGCGGTGACGTGACAAACGTGCCTTTCAAGCAGGTGGTGGTGGCGGTGGGTGAGGGTGCCAAGGCGGCTCTCTCCGCGTACAACTATCTCATCAATCAGAAGTGAAGAGAGGCACCGAACGATTCCCAGCGGCCTGAGAGGCACTTTGTCAACAAATATGTCGGGATTCCAATCCCGACGACCTTTTCACCAATCTGTCGGGTATAGAAACCCGATCCACAAAGCTGTCGTTACCCGGGCTTATTGATAAGTTGCTCTCATAGCCTGCAGCGTGTGCATTATGCTGGATTTTCGCTGTAGCCTCCATCTTCGACGGTGAAAACAAGCCTCTTCCTTGTAGGGACGAAAGAGATCCATGGCTGGGGTGCCCGAAGTTGATCTGAGTGAATGCACGAAGTGCGACGCCTGTGTCGAGGTTTGCCCCGAGGTGTTTCGCTTCAATGAGGCGGGTTTCATCGAGATCCTGGAACTGGCTGAGTATCCTGAAGACTGTGTGCGTGAAGCCATCAAGTACTGCCCGGCGGAATGCATTTCCTGGAAGGATTCCGAGTAATGGACCGCGAGGTGAAGCCTTGATGGATAGACGTCCCGGCTTGGGAGGCCTGCTGCATTTC
>JAAYUJ010000232.1 GCA_012517775.1 Deltaproteobacteria bacterium | reverse complement strand
TGGTCCGGAGGCGTTGGAGAAGCTGGAAAAGGAGAAGCACGTCGACGTCGTCATCCTTGATGTGAAAATGCCAGGCATGGATGGAATCGAAACCCTGAGGGAAATCAAGGCCCGGTATCCCCTTGTGGAAGTGGTCATGCTCACCGGCCACGGGACGATTGAAACGGCCATCGAGGGGATGAAGCTGGGGGCTTTCGACTATCTGCTGAAACCAACCAATATCGACCAGTTGATGGCCAAGGTTCAGGAGGCCCGGGGAAAGAAGAGGGCCCACGAAGAGAAGATCATGCAGGCACGGCTGCAGGAGATCACTCTGCGCCGGGGCGACTAGCGCAAAGATGCCGAAATGTTTATCGTTATGCGCTTGTTTGCTCCCCTCCCTTGATGGGAGGGGCAGGGGAAAAAGTTGTTGACGTAACCAGACATCCCTGAGCCCCTTCATTTCGACCGTGGGGAGAAAGCTTCGGATGGTGCCAATTGAGAGATTTCTCCCTGCGGTCATAATGACGAATTGGTCCAAGTCAAGAGTGTTCGGGTGAGGGGAGGAGGTTGATCGGCAAAGCTCTTCATTTCCGCCTGACGGTCATGAACCGCAGCCGGTGCAACCCGCAAGATGGAAACGGTAGGTTGAAGCGATGAATTCAGGCACGGAAGAAAAACGGGCTCGATTGAAGGTCCTGCTTGTGGATGACGAGAAGGGATATGCAGAGGTATTAGCTAAGAGAATGGCCCTGCGGGACATCCATGCCGTCATTGCACTGAGCGGCACGGAAGCCATACGGATCCTGCGGGCTCAGCAATTCGACGCGGCCGTGCTGGATCTGAAACTGGAGGACATGGACGGCATCGAAATTCTGAGAGTCTTCAAGAAAATGGATCCAGCAATGCCCGTGATCATGGTCACGGGTCACGGTTCGGAAACCGCTGCCCGGCAGGGCATGGAATTCGGCGCTTACGACTACCTCATGAAACCCTGCAATCTCAACCTGCTCATCGAGAAGATCAAGCAGGCCTGCGAGCAGTGAGAAGCATCCCCGCCGCTGAAACCGAACAGATCTGTCAGGAATGGCACAGCGCAGCGTAGCCGCTACCAACCATGTCTTCACACAAAGGCCATGAAGAGCACCAAGGAGTGGTTGCTTCGCGAAAATAACACAAGAAACGCAACAAGCATTGCGGTAAGCCTTTGATGAAAAGCAACCGTTGCATAGCTTGAAGATTTTCTCTTTTTCTTCGTGTGTTCCTGAGGAAAGTTGCTATAATACCTTTTATCCTTTTGAGCGGCGTCCATTGCGATTTCCTATTGGGTTCTTTCAGAAAGCATTTCCCGAAGCAGGAGGAGTTGCAGGGCACAACTTGTGTAAGAATAGCAAACGGATTCCGGCACAATAACAGCATACCAATGGAGTGGATCTCCAGGCTGCAGAGAAAGAGGATACCATGAGGATTCATCAAAGAAGGAGGGGTTCATGAGAATACTCGTTGCGACAGACGGTTCGGAACATTCTATGAAAGCAGTCCAAAGGGCACTGGAATTGGCACAGAAGGAGGGCGACGAGATCACATTGATGTCCGTAGCCTATTACGCAAGAGAAGATCTGGATGAAATGCCTCTCAACATACAAGAAAAGCTGGAGCGCCTGGCGGCCGATGCACTCAAAAAGGCAAAAGCGCTTTTTGATGAACATTCCATTCCGGTGGAAACCATTCTGGAGGCAGGCTTTGTTCCCGCGAACAACATCCTTCGCAGGGCAGAGGAAGGGAAGTTTGACAGAATCCTCTTGGGAAGCACCGGAATCAGCGGTCTGAAACGTGTCTTTATAGGAAGCACTGCCGCCAAGGTCGTAGCCAATGCCCCCTGCTCCGTAACTGTTGTCCGATAGGCAGGGTCCTGCGCTTGATGAGCATCAGCAAGACGGATATTTGCCAACCGGGTTTCCGACATGAATCTCGAACAGACTACAAGATGGCGTAGCCTATCCGGAAAGGTCTGCACCGTCATGGTGGCCCTTTTCCTCGTTGCGGTCATGGACGGACTGATTGCCGTCATGCGCCAGTCCCCCAATTCCATCATTCTCATGCCGGGAGAAGCTGAAGAGATTAGCGGTCCCCTCCGGGGGGAAGTGAAGGAGCTTGGTGAACCGCAGGTCCAGGCTGGATCCCATTTCGTCCAGCTCACTTTTCTGGAGGCCAGTAAGGGATTCTGGCTGGGAGGAGACATGTGGCGGGGAATGATTTCGGTGGACCCGAAAGCATCTCCCGGCGATTACATTCTGCGTGTTCATCAGGCAAGAGACGCTTCCGGAAAACCGACGTCCGTCTATGTGGTGAAAGTCCTGCCGGATCCAGTTGCAGTCCGAAAGGAATCCAAGTCCATGATTCTGCGATATGGGAACATCTCTCCCTGGCTTGCTGTGCTCATCGTGTTCCCTTGTGTCCTGCTGGGTTTTTTGAGCAATTACCTCCTGGCCCATCGCCGGGAGCAATTGCTCATCAAAATCGGCAAGGCTGAAATCTACCACGTCCTGCGTCAGGAAAAGGGCTATCAGGTTACATTCGGCATGGGCTCGGAACATGGACTCCAGGTTGGATCACCCCTCACGATATTGGATGAAGTCGAGACACCGGTTTTCAGCGGGGCAGTGGAAAAGGTATTCGAAAAGGATGCGATGATCACTGTGCCTTTGGATTGTCCTGTCAGAACGGGTTACCTGGTGCGGATCAACGGGGGGCTAACGCCGCAGGTCGCTCTGATCCGCTGATCGGAACACAGAGGGCAATCTCTCCATATCAAGGTTCCCTTGTCGGTACTGGCGGTCATTCCAGATCGTAGTTGCCTTCCATGAAAGCCTTTGCGATATGTTCCACGCTGGACTCGCTGGTCATGAGCATGTCCATCTGCCGTGTGAACATGAGGAGCCTGCCCAGAAGGTCGAGCTTCTCCTCGATCACCGGGCATTCGTATTTCTGAAAGCGTGCGTCCACCCGGTCTCCCATTACATCG
>JAAYUJ010000231.1 GCA_012517775.1 Deltaproteobacteria bacterium | reverse complement strand
GTCGCCAGCATGGCGCCTATGGGGAGGCCGTTGCCCAGGGCCTTGGCCAGGGTCATGATGTCGGGTGTAATCCCTTCGTGCTCATGGGCGAACAGGTTGCCGGTCCGCCCCATTCCTGACTGCACTTCATCGAATATGAGCAGAAGGTCGTATTTCCGGCAGATGGCCTTGAGCTCCGACAGATACCCTGGGGCCGGAAAACGGATTCCCCCTTCCCCCTGAACAGGCTCCACCATCACAGCGCACGTCTGGTTCGTGATTGCCTGTTCCACTGCAGGGACGGAGTTGAACTCAACGAAAGTGAAGCCCTCCACAAGCGGTTCAAAGCCCTTGTGAACCTTTTCCTGACCTGTTGCCGACAGAGTCGCCATGGTTCTGCCGTGGAAGGAGTCTTTCATGGTAATGATGTGAAAGCGGCCTTCCCCGTAACGATCCCTGCTGTATTTGCGCGACAGCTTGATGGCGGCTTCATTGGCTTCGGCGCCGCTGTTGGCGAAAAACACCTTATCCGCAAAAGAAAGCCGTGTCAATTGCGCCGCCAGTTCAACCTGGGGCAGAGTGTGGAAAAGATTGGATACATGGACCAGCGTTTCGGCCTGCCGACAGAGGGTGGCGGTCACTTCCGGGTGGCAGTGGCCGAGATTGCAGACGGCGATTCCGGCCAGGAAATCCAGATACTCCTTTCCCTTGTCATCCCAGAGCCTGCATCCGCGACCGCGCACGAAAACTACGGGCATTCGCGCATAGGTGCTGCAGATGACCTCTTGACAAACGGTTTGTATATCTTCCATCAAGTGACTCCTGTCATTCGTCCGGCTGTAGAGAAATGGGAAGTGCTCTCATGGGTTACGTCAATGTGGGGAGTCGCGTCCCTGAACAAAATTCCAAGCGGTCTGGGCGGTCGGGCTTCAGCCAAGCTTTTTCACGATTTCAGTTCCGATTCCCGCATCCGTGAAGATCTCGAGAAGGATGGCGTGGGGAACACGGCCATCAATGATGTGTACTTTTTGCGCTCCAGCCTGGATGGCGTCCATGGCACACTGCACCTTGGGGATCATGCCTCCCTTCAGGGTTTCGTCCTGGATGGCTTCAGCCGCCTCGGCGAGGGTCATGCTGGAGATGAGACTCCCGTCTTTGGTCAAAACACCGGCCACGTCAGTCATCAGAAGCAGCTTGGTGGCCTGGAGAGAACCGGCGATGGCACCGGCCACAAGGTCTGCATTGATGTTGTAGCTCTCCCCGTTTTCACCCACGCCCACCGGAGCGATAACGGGAATGAGATTGCTTCGCTCCAGACTCCTGAGAATCTCCACATTGATCCGTTGAACTTCCCCCACCAGGCCGATATCGATAATCTCCGGGGGCTGGTCGTCTCCCTGGTAGCGGAACAGGTGCAGCTTCTTTGCCTCAATGAGCTGTCCGTCCTTGCCGCTCAAACCAATGGCCCGGCCGCCATGGCGGTTGACAAGGGAGACGATCTCCTTGTTGATCTTGCCGGCGAGAACCATCTCTACCACGTCCATGGTGTCGGCGTCCGTGATCCGCATTCCGGCGCAGAAATCGCTCTTCTTGCCGATACGATCCAACATCTGCCCGATTTGCGGGCCTCCTCCATGGACCACTACAGGATTGATCCCGATGTACTTCATGAGGACCACGTCCTGTGCAAAGCTCTCCTTCAGGTCTTCTGCCACCATGGCGTGGCCGCCGTACTTGATCACGATCGTCTTCTGATAGAACCGGCGGATGTAAGGCAGGGCTTCGATGAGTATCTTTGCTTTTTCCATCAATCTTCACCGCATTCGTAAAAAGTAAGTAACATTCAACTTCTATATACCTCCCGAATCATGCCTGCTTCGCAGGTCGGTTTTCCATACCCGACATCCGGGTCGAAACGCTGTCGGGATTGAAATCCCGACCTGTTTAAAGTGCATGGGCAAGAACTCGGCAGAGCCGCAACTCAGGCTCCATGGCACCCCGCCGCAGGGAATCAGGGAGACCCCACGGACTTCTTCTCAGAGGATATAACGACTCAGGTCCTCGTCCTTGATGATTTCCTGCAGGATTTGCTGCACGTATTCCCGTGTGATCGGAATGGTCTGTCCCTTCAAATCAGGTGCATTGAAGGAAATCTCGGAAAGAAGCTTCTCCATGATGGTGTGCAGTCTCCGAGCCCCGATGTTTTCCGTCCTGGAATTGACCTGATAGGCCAATTCCGCGATTTCCTCGATGGCATCCTCATGGAAGACCAGATGTACATCTTCGGTAGCCAGCAGCGATTCATACTGAGCAATCAACGCGTTGGCGGGTTCCTTCAGGATGCGGATGAAGTCCTCCTTGGAAAGGGACTTGAGCTCAACACGAATGGGAAACCTTCCCTGGAGCTCCGGGATGAGATCCGCGGGCTTCGCGATGTGAAACGCACCCGATGCGATGAAAAGGATGTGATCGGTTCGAACCATCCCGTACTTGGTGGTGACGGTGGATCCCTCCACAATGGGAAGCAGGTCGCGCTGTACACCTTCCCGGGAAACATCGGGACCTCGACCCGATTCCCGACCGGCGATCTTATCGATTTCATCCAGAAAGATGATTCCCGAATGCTCCACCCGCTCCACGGCGAGCTTAATAACCTTGTCCATGTCGATGAGCCGCTGTGATTCCTGCTGCACGAGAATCTCCCGCGCCTCAGGGATCTTCACCTTGCGCCGTTTGGTCCTTTGGGGGAGCATGGAACCGAGCATTTCCCTCAGATTGAAGTCCATGTCTTCCATTCCCGTTCCAGCAAAGATCTCAATAGTCGGAAAACTGCGGTCCGGTACGTCCAGTTCCACGTACCGATCATCCAGGGCCCCTTTCCGGAGCAATTTTCTCAGCTTTTGCCGTGTTGAGTCCGCCTGGTCGGCTTCATTCCGCGCAGCATTGAAGGCGCCCGAATCGGTGACCTCAATCTCCTTGGTCTCCTGCTTCCTTTTGGGGGGAAGCAGAACGTCCAACAGCTTTTCCTCTGCAAGCTCCTCGGCCTTCTTTTTGACCGATTCGATTTCCTCGTTGCGCACCATGCTCACCCCGAGCTCGGTGAGATCGCGCACCATGGATTCAACGTCCCTACCCACATAGCCCACTTCAGTGAACTTGCTGGCCTCTATTTTCAGGAACGGAGACTGGGCGAGCCTGGCAAGGCGCCTTGCAATCTCCGTTTTTCCCACGCCCGTGGGACCGATCATGATGATATTCTTAGGAGCGATCTCATCACGCAAATGCTCGGGAACCTGCTGCCGCCGCCACCGGTTCCGCAAAGCGATCGCAACCATGCGCTTGGCTTCATGCTGGCCGATGATGTATCTATCCAGCTCACTGACAATCTCGGAAGGGGTCAAGGGCTGATGCATGAAATCACAACTCCTCAATGGTGAATTCCCTGTTGGTGTAAATGCAGATACCGGCTGCTATCTTCATTGCCTCCTCTGCGATCTCGCGGATAGACAGCCGGGAATGCATGATGAGTCCACGGGCTGCTGCAAGGGCGTAGGGGGCGCCGGACCCCACCGCTGCAAGTCCGTCGTCCGGTTCGATGACATCGCCTGTTCCGCTCAGAATGAAGCAGTCGTTGTGGTCGGCCGCGATGAGGAGTGCCTCGAGCCGCCGCAAAGCTCTGTCCATGCGCCAGTCTTTCGCCAGCTCGACGGCAGCCCGCTTGAGGTTTCCGCTATACTGCTCCAGTTTGGCTTCCAGTCTTTCAAAAAGTGTGAATGCATCGGCGGTCGATCCGGCAAAACCTGTAAGGATCTTATTCTGGTAAATCCGCCTTACCTTCTTTGCCTGGTGTTTAACAACCGTATCGCCCAGCGTCACTTGGCCGTCGCTTGCCATGACCAGCTGTCCGTCTCTTCGAATAGCCAGGACGGTCGTGCCGTGCATGTTTTTTTCCATCATGATCCGGTTATCTCCCTTGGCTGTTCCTGACAATAAAAGACTCTTGCTTGAGCGCCGTCACGGGTGGCGGGAGTCACTCTCGACCTTCGCCGATTCTCTTGCGACTTCTCGGGTGCGCAAGATCATACGTCCTGGTGAGCTGTTCCACATGGACATGAGTGTACCTTTGCGTTGTTGAAAGGGTTGAATGTCCCAACATTTCCTGAATTGCCCTCAGATCGGCGCCGGCATTGAGAAGATGCGTTGCGAAGGTGTGGCGGAGACTGTGAGGACTCAAATGCTGCCACAGCCCGCTTTTGCGCAGTTCGGCAATGAGAATGCGGTGGACGGAGCGGGCAGATAGTCGACCACCCCTGGAATTTCGAAAAAGAGCGGAAGATTGAACCCTCGCTGTGGGCAATTGAAGATCCAGGTTCGAGAAATAGGCCGTCAGAGTCTCAATGGCCTTCCCGCCCACCGGGACCAACCGTTCTTTCCTTCCCTTTCCAAGAACCCGCATCATGCCGTTTTCAAAATCAATGTCCCCCTCATTGGCCCCGACGAGCTCGCTCACCCGCACTCCCGTCGAATAAAGAAGCTCAAAAATCGCCCAATTGCGCCATCTTCTCCAGGACGCTCCGGGGCTCTGACAGCTCTTTTCAATAGACTTGAGGAACTGGAAAACCTCATCGACGCCTAGAAAAGACGGGAGCTTGACCCGTGTCTTCGGATTGTGGATGAGCTCCGTGGGGTTTCTCTGTGCCAGGCCGTTTTCCAACAGATAACGATACAGAGAGCGCAGGGCGGAAAGCTTTCTGGCCTGCGTGGTCTTCTCGAGATTCTTATGGAGTTGCGCCAGATAAGCACGAATCAGTGTGGGTGTTATGCTCTCCACGGAAAGGATGTCCTTCTTCTTTTCCAGTTTGGAAGCGAGTTCATGAAACTGCCTGAGATCACTCGTATAAGCCCGTACGGTCTCTTCACTGAGCCCGCGTTCGAACTGCAGATGCGCAGCAAAAAGGTCGATTGCCTGTTGTAAGCTCAAGGGATTCTGCATCAGTTCTTCCGAT
>JAAYUJ010000230.1 GCA_012517775.1 Deltaproteobacteria bacterium | reverse complement strand
TCATAGTTAATGATATGGCTGATCCCCGAGACATCGAGCCCACGGGCGGCGACGTCTGTTGCCACCAAGAGCCTGATCTTGCCGTTGCGCATGGTCTCCATGGTGTGATTACGTGCATTCTGCGTCATGTCTCCGTGGAGGGCCATAGCCGGCAGACCCTGCCTGCTGAGCTCCCGGGCCAGGCAATGGGCCTCTCGCTTCGTGGTGGAAAAAATGATCGCTTTGGTCACCGTACTGTCTGCGCAGAGGTGTTGGAGCAGACGGCTCTTGTGCTTCAAATTGTCCACCATGAGCAATCGCTGCTCGATGCTTTCATGGGTGATCCTGCCTGGCGAGATTTCGACACGGTCGGGGTTCTTCATGAATTTCCGGGCCAGTTTCGTGGGCGCATCTCCCATGGTGGCCGCAAATAGAAGGTTCTGGCAGTTCTCGGGCATGACTTCGAAGATGAACTCCACGTCGTCGATGAAACCCATGTCGAGCATGCGGTCGGCTTCGTCCAAAACGAGCAGTTCCATGTTGGAAACGTCGATACGTCCCCGCCAAATATGATCGATGAGCCTACCCGGCGTCGCGATTATCATGCTCGGCAACTGAGACAGGGCGCGGATCTGATTGCCAAAGGGCATGCCGCCGTAAATTGCCACACTGTGGACATTGAGGTACTTTCCATAGATGCGCGTGGCCTGGGTTATCTGGATTGCCAGTTCGCGGGTGGGAGTAAGCACCAGCACCCGCAACCCG
The DNA here is from genome assembly GCA_012517775.1 of Deltaproteobacteria bacterium. Lineage (GTDB taxonomy): Bacteria > Desulfobacterota > Syntrophobacteria > Syntrophobacterales > Syntrophobacteraceae > JAAYUJ01. Next base: position 1,817 of record JAAYUJ010000230.1, on the reverse strand, counting down.
CCTTTGCCCTCGGAGGAATCGGACGACAGGCGCTGTAGCGCGGGCAACACGAAGGCTGCGGTCTTTCCGGTGCCGGTTTGGGCGGAAGCGATGACGTCGCGTCCGGTGAGCACTTTTGGAATGGCCCGAGCCTGGACCGGAGTGGGGCTGTGGTAGCCACACTTGGCAAGGGCCTTGAGAATAAGTGGAGCCAATTGTAATTCTTCAAATGACATAAAGAACATTATCCTTGTGAGTTCTGAATGAGAACCAGGCGGTTTCAGTCGATTTCAAATGGTTTCCCCCCGCCGGGAGGAAAACGGCATGCCCGAATCCCCCGGTTGCATGCATGAAGACGGACCGTCCGATACAGAAGCTCTCGTATGGGTTGACGCTATAGGCTGCAGTGGATAATCCCACGCTGTGAGAGCGTTTGCGACCGCAGCACGATAGAGACGACAGACCTGAGCATCGTCGCCAACCTAATGTGCTGCCGCGGAAGAAATAGTCGCTGGTGGCAAGGGGTCAGTGATCGATGGGGATTAATGGCAGGCAAAGTAAAAATTGTAAGCGGTTTGCAAAACCATTCCCGCCAAGGTCTCAAATACTAACTTCTGAATTATACAATCTAAATCCCCTATGGCAAGCTATTTCTCGAAAATCTGCTCCAAATCGTGAAGGCAAGGGGAATTCGGGGACATAAACGGGCTGGGGAAAAAGTGGAAATGGGCGCTCAATTCATCCCCCCGTACTCATTGGCGCTGAGTCTTGCCATGACACAGAAGGTTATCTCCCCGGGTCCAAGGAGCTTCAGACCCTCCTCGAAATCGAGGATTCTGCAGTTCGGTATGAAAATACTCGACACGCTCACTATCTATATTCTGCTTTTCGATCCTGGGATTCCGGAGAGCTAACTCACAGAACTGAAGCTCATTCTTGTGGAAACCCGCGCCTTTGGTGAAAAAAGCTTATAGTCAATGACCACTGGCCGCCGGTGGTTTGCTCGAAGAATCACTCATCCTGGCCGGGAGCTCGGGCTTCCGGGTCAAAGTGTGCCGACGAAAAGGACTCGTAAGCAGTCTGATGATATCGGATGTCTTCATATATTGGCCGAAAGCGCCCAGGAGCCCGTAGGTCTGGATTGGACGCCCGAAAATGCGGCAGGCAAAAAGCCATACATAGCCTTTCATGCGCAGACGGTTCACCTCCGCACTCGGCAGGGCGGTTGGGTCGATATCCGAACACTTGAACCACTTGGGCCAATCCCGCTCGTCGTCGATGATGCCGCGGACGACGTACTCATGCCATAAAGGGGTACCCCGGTAGGCGCATAGGCGGTTGAAACCAAAGGTGTCCAGTCCCAGCCGGGCGGCAAAGCGGAAGCTTTCCATAATGTCCGTCGCGGTCTCGCCGGGAGAGCCGATGACGAAAAAACCGTGAACCATGGCGATTCCATGATCTTTCGCTCTTCTGACCGCGTTCTCCACCTGATCCAGGGTCTGATTCTTTTTCAGCCGGTCCAGCATTTTCTGCGTGCCTGCCTCGACCCCAAAAGCCAAGAAGCTGCAATGGGCCTGGTACATGATCGGCAGTTGATCGATCGCCGCCGCATCCACCCGCCCTTCGCAGCCCCAGCGAAATTCGAGTTTACGTTCAATGATGCCTTTGCAGATGGCGTTGATGCGATCACGCTTCAGTAGAAAGTGGTCGTCGGTAAGGTAGATCGAGCGATAGCCCATCTCATGCAGTTGCTGCATTTCTCCCAAGACATGCTCCGCGGATCGGCAGCGCCACTTGCCCTGCGAAAGAGATGGGATATCGCAGTATATACAGCCATA
>JAAYUJ010000229.1 GCA_012517775.1 Deltaproteobacteria bacterium | reverse complement strand
TTCCGGTATGCATGCTCGAAGGTCTTGTCATAGAGTTTCGATCGCTTCAGTTCCCCGGCGGTGCGAACGCCAAAAACCTTTCCCACCATGATGATTGCCTGCCGGTTGATCCCGAGCTCCTTCACCCTGACGGCGATGTCCCCAAGGCAGCCTTCCACCAGTTTCTGGTCGGGCCATCCCACCCGGTAGGCGACGACCACGGGGGTTTCCGGCGGGTAGAACGGGGCAAGCTCGGAAACGAGCTTCTCCATCTGTTGGACACTCAAATAGACAGCAAGGGTCGCCTCATGCGATGCCAGGGAACCGATGGCTTCCTTCTCGGGGACACGGGTTCTCCCTCCCAGGCGCGTCAGAATGACAGTCTGGGAAATCTCCGGAAGGGTGAGCTCCTGTTTGAGGGCGGCAGCCGCGGCAAAGACAGCGGATACACCCGGTATGACCACACAGGGAATTTCCTCCTTTTCCAGGAGATCCATTTGCTCCTGAATGGCACCATAGAGGCTTGGGTCACCGGTGTGGAGCCGCACAACCCGCTCTCCCGCCAAATAGCCATCCTTCAAAAGGGCGTGCGTTTCCTCGAGATTCAGGGACGCGCTGTTATAAACCCTGGCTTCCTCCTTTCGATCGGCCAAGAGTGCTTCAGGAACCAGCGAGCCCGCATACACGATCCGATCCGCTTCCAGAATCAGCCTTTTGCCCTTCACAGTGATCAACTCCGGGTCACCGGGGCCTGCACCGACAAAATGGATGGGATATCTCATCAAGCACCTGCCGAAGATGCAGTAATGACAAAGACGGGATTGAGTGCATCCAGCCTCTCCGAACGGCCTAATGGAACGGATCGGCTGATTTGCAGCTGAGTGATACCGACTTCCATTCCCCTGTGCATCCAGAAATGCCTTGCCCTTTCCAGGGTTTCGAAGGTGACCGCCGTCTGAACCACCCGACCCCCGGGACGAAGACGATTTCCCACCTTTGTCTGGATCCCTTCCAGCTCATCGCCGCTTCCCCCGATGAAAACCCTGTCCGGGTCCGGAAGACTGTCCACCACTTCCATGGCACTTCCATTCACCACGGAGATTTCAAAGCACTCGAACCGCCGTATATTCTCTCTCAGGCTCCGAACGCGGTCTTCACGCTTCTCAACTGCGAAAACCCGGCGAAGAGGAACAATCCTCGATGCTTCAATGGCCACCGATCCGCTTGCCGCTCCGAGATCCCACAAGACCTGCCCGTGACACAGCCGCAGACAGGCGAGCACGACTGCTCGAACTTCCAGCTTGGTAATGAGACCCGCCTCATGTTCAAAAGCCTCTTCGGGAAAACCGAGTATGGGCAAATTTCGCCCTTGTTCTTCCCCTGCATTCCCCGTGTCACGCGCAAAGACAGCTACGAGGTTGGTAGGAGAAAATTCCCGCAACAGGACTTCCTCCAGAGCATATTCCCGCACGGACTCCGTGGGCTGGCCGAGATCTTCTCCGACCACCATCGATCGTTCAACAACCCCTGCTTCCAGCAACCTGCGCGCTATCCAGCCCGGCGTATGAACCGGGTCGGTGAAAACCGCAACTCTCGAATGGCGCCCTACCGCATGCAGCAGTCTCGACTCCATAGCCTCATCCTCCCTGCCATGGAGACTGACCGCCTGTATACCTTCCCAGGGCTCACCCAGGCGCGCGAAGAGCCCCTGAATACTGGTGATACCCGGGATGACGACAACCCTCTCCTTTCCCATGTGAGAAATCAGACGGCTGCCGATCCCGAAAAAAAGGGGATCGCCGGACGCAAGGACCACGGTGCGCTCTCCCCGGCACACTTCCTTGATGGTGTCGAGAAAGTCACCCAGACTGGAGCGCAATGGAATTCTCCTGCCTGGATGATCGGGAAACATCCCGAGGAGTCTTATGCCACCGGCAAGGATCTGGCCGCGCTCGATCCAGCGGAGAGCACACCTGCTCACATCCCCCACGCCCATTCCCACAAGGGCAACAAGGGGTGGCTCCCATGCCTCCGGCTCAATCACGGTCGCTATGGCGTTCAATGGCTCACATCCGCTAGCAGAGATCCATCATAGTTGAAAAGCAGCAGGCGGACCGACAACTCCCTCTCCACCAAAAGCAGGGACCGCTCGAGAGCGATGCGTGCCGCTCCCTCAATGACGTCCAGAGCATTCCGTTCCCAAAGGATCTCCAGGGCATGCCTGGCCGTGTTGGCAGATGCCAGTT
>JAAYUJ010000228.1 GCA_012517775.1 Deltaproteobacteria bacterium | reverse complement strand
TCAAGATCCTCAAGGATTTCAGCCCATTTCTCCTGTTTCTCGCGATCGAACACAGGTTGGCTCGAAGGTTCGGACTTCTTGTACTTGATGAGCACCTCTTCGGCGACATAGATGGGTGCATTGGTTCGGAGAGCGATGGCGATGGCATCACTGGGTCGCGCATCGATAGGACTGATGCTTTCTCCGTCGCGCAGGTAGATGTGTGCATAGTAGGTGTTGTTGCGCAAATCACATACTTCTATCCGATCGACCTTCACCTGGAGGTGGTCAAAACAGTTCTTGAGCAGATCATGGGTCATGGGTCTGGGAAATTGGATCTTCTCCAGCTCCGTAGCGATAGCGGTGGCTTCCAATAGACCGATCCAAATGGGTAAAGTGGTTTCGCTGTCGGGATCGGAGAGGATGAGAATCGGCGTGTTTGTCTGAGGATCCATCACCAACCCTGTGACTTTCATTTGCCTGAGCATGATGCCTCCTTGCTGTTCTCGGTGGAAGGCGCACTGCCTTTCAGGTAAGCCGGCAGCAGGTCTCCTCTCAGAGAATGGGAAAAGGCCGTAACGATCCTCACGTCAACCGCTTTTCCAATAAGGTTGCTGGGTCCATCAAAATTAACGATGCGGTTCTGATGCGTCCTTCCGGTCATCTGGCCATTGGATGCCTTGCTCGGACCTTCAACCAGAACTTCCTTCACCTTCCCCTGTTCCGCCAGGTACTTCCGCCGGGTGATCGCATCCTGAACACCTTGTAACTCTTTCAGCCGCCTTGCTTTGATGCTTTCGTCAACCTTATCAGGAAATTGAGAGGACTTTGTACCAGGGCGATCAGAATAGCGAAAGGAAAAGAGGGTATCGAACTGCACGCTTTCCAGAAGTCGAACAGTCTCTTGAAAATCCTCCTCCGTCTCCCCCGGAAAACCCACCATGACATCTGAAGACAAACCAATGTCCGGGCATACTTCGCGCAACTTCTGTATCTTTTCATGATATTCAGAAGAAGTATAGCCTCGATTCATCCGTTTGAGAACCCTGTCGGAACCGGCCTGAAAAGGAAGGTGGAGGTGCTTGCATAGCTTGGGCAGGTCGGCAAAGCACCGGATCAGATCCTCATTGAGATCCTTGGGGTGTGAGGTGGTGAAGCGGATCCGAAGCAGATTCGGTATGGTGTGGATCTGACGCAGCAATTCCGGAAAGCCAATAACTTCCTTCAGGCCGGAACCATAGGAGTTGACATTCTGGCCCAGCAGCAGCACTTCTCGAGCTCCACCATCGACCAACTTTCGAATCTCCTGCAGAATCATCTCGCTCGGGCGACTCCTTTCCCGGCCTCGAACAAAGGGAACGATGCAATAGGTGCAGAAATTGTCACATCCCTGCATGATAGTGACAGGAGACGCAACGGGACTGTTGAAAATGGTTTCGGGGAAGGTGTCGTAATGACATTCCGGATCGTCTTCGGGCAGATAGGCCATTCTATGGGTGGTCCGCCTCACTTCCTCCGCCAGGTGCGATACCGACGGTATACCTCGGGTTCCCACCACGAGATCGACATGGTCGAATCGAGCGAGAAGCCCGGTGCCCAGTTGCTGTGCAAGACATCCTGCAACGATGATTCTGAGACTTGGTCTGCGTTCCTTGAGGCGTCGAAGGCGTCCAAGAAAGGAAAAGGCCTTTTGTTCGGCTTTCTCCCGAACACAGCAGGTATTCAGGAAGATCACATCAGCTTGCGTTATGTGGGAGGTGATACAATACCCACGTGAAATCAGAGAACGCAGTACGCAGTGGGAATCGTATTCGTTCATCTGACATCCGAATGTCTGAATGTATAGCCGGCATGTCTCAGTGTGACTCTGTGAGAGGGTGAGCTCCATGATGTCCTGGCTGGTGAATTGCTGACGGGTCTTCATTCTGATTCACGAACGCCCTTTTTCCCCCTAATGGGAACGACAGATGAAGTGATGTAAAATAGAAATTATGCAAGCATCCGCCTGATTCTCCCATGACAAAAATACGATCCTGAGCGAATGGTGGGTATGAGTCAATGCTCTGAAATGTTCTTTGGTGCACTGCTCGCAGGTCGGGATTCTAATCCCGACGAATGCTTGTCAGGTATGGAAACCCGACCTACAAAGCCACTTTTCACCGTTCAGGGTGTCCCGTAGGGACATGAACGACCGTTCCATTCATAAAACCGACAGAATAGAACATTCACAATCGGATCGCGTGCATGCTCTTTTCGTCAGAAAGCCGAGATATAAGCGCGCGCACGATTTGGAGGGCAGTATCGGGGTAATCCTTAATCACCACCTCCAGGTCATCCATCGTGTAAATCTCTATCGCGCTCTCGCCGATGCTGGTGACTCGAGCCTGTCGCACACCATCAGAGAACCCGATGATTCCGCCGAAAAACTCCCCCGGCTTTTCGATACACCCGACTTCCTCGTCTGCCCGGGTGATCCGCAATCCCCCCTGGGTGGAGACCAAGCGGTAGAAAGTCCTGTTGGTTACTCCTTCATCAAGGATGACTTCTCCGTCGCTATAAAAGTTAACCCGAACCTCTCCGATAGAAAAGGATTCAGTCAAACCCGAGAGGTTATGGGTTGTCTGGCTGAGCTGCTGCAGGGTGGAGATGAGAAAGCTTTGAACCATTTGCGGGCTGTGGTGAATGAGATAGTCCAGGGAATCCTGCCCATACATGGCTATGCGCGATTTGCTCAGCGCCCGGGCTGTGTAAAGAGAAGGTTTGCGAAGGACGAGATTCTCAAGGCCGAATACGTCCTGTTCCTCCAGGATTCTGATATTCTTGCCGCCTTGGCTGATTCGAACCTGCCCGCTCAAAATGACATAGAAGCAACGTGTATCCTCCCCTTCCCGAACGATCACATCCCCATACGGATAGGTCTGCACATTCTGGGCGTGAACGGAATGTGATTGTATTGCTTCTGAATGGTTAATAGTCTCATCCATGCTTAGGGCAATCCGCTGTTGGATATGCGTCCATTTCGGACACAAAAGGGTTCTGATCAATGGGCTGACGACCAAACAGGTGACATTCAAATATTTCGGCCTGTTGGCGACATTCCTTGAACAAAAGCAAGAGAACACAAGGGCATTCTATTAGCCAATCCCCGCGACTTTTTCAAGCGAATGCATTGAGGTCATCGGACAGGCACTGTTCAATGCTGATCATGGAAAAGGGCGCATGGCGGTATCGCAACCTGTCACGACCAAATGCTTGCTCAAAGCCCAGCGACTGCTTGTACAACTACTCATCACGCCTGAGATGGCATGCATCCCGCAAGCGCGACTGCCTTTCTGGCATTCCCGCATTCAACGGAATGATGGAATAAAGATGCAGCACTGGAATCGCTCAATTTGGATATCACATCATGATACTTCCTCAATAAGCAGGTTGGTATTCCCATCCCGACAGCCTCTGCGCCAATGTGTCGGGTGTGGAAACCCGACCTACAAAGCTATCGTCACCTCGGCTTATTGAAAAGTTGCACATTATGAAGGAAGGCCACCTGGATTCATTCGAATTCTTCCGATTCCTCGGTGGTGTAAAAAAGATTCAATTCCTCCCTTGAGATGCGGGATGGATCCGTATCGAGAAGATACTTCTCCGCCTCATGCCTGAAAACACCGGCCCTGACTTCCATTTTCTCGAGTTTTTCTTTAACTCCCCTGTCGACCAGCATCCCGTTGATCTCATCGAAAAGGGATTGACTGCCTGACAGGAGCGTGCCCTCCTGCAGTATTTTGCAGGCAACCATTCTCTTGAAGGTGTCGAATAGAAGTTGCTCCCTGACTCGAACCATGTTCTTTACCACATAGTCGATTTCTTCCCTGACACTCGGGGAGATCAGAGTGTAGTATTTTTCCTTGTAGATGGCATTGTCAAGTTTCTGGAGAAACTCCTGGGATACACTATCATCCGACACCACGACGAGGTCGATATCGGAGCCGTTGACCATTTCGCCGATGCTGTGCTCGGGACGCGGGACATCGTGAGCCATGTCGTAGACGATATCACCTGCAATGATGAAACATACGCGACCCTCACGGGGCCAGCTTTGTGCAAGGCGATCCTGCAGATTCTCTACGATGGTCCGTGCCAGAGCGAGCTTTGCGCGGCTCACTTCCTTGATGTGCCGGATGACCGTATCCGCCCTCTGATCGAGAGCTTCTATGCTGCCTGGAAGCCCCACAACGGTGTATGTCATGAACTCCCTCAGGATGGAAGGAGACAGCCTCGCATAGCCGTCGATTCTCCTGTCAAGCCGCAGATATCTGGTGCCCAGCGTTCGGAGTCGCAGCGCCGGAGACAGATGGCAGATCCTCCAGAGGGCAAGAGGGCTTCCGCGCAGAATCTCGATGAGTTCCGATCCTGTACGGGGTCCCTTCTCTTCTATGATGTGGATAATTCTTTCTTCCATATCCTTTATCCGTTGCAGAGCAGGGAAACGCCCATTTATGCGCACATGTGGGATTGAAAAGAAGCGCAGGTGATCCCGAGTCGCCTGAATTCAGATCGAAATATGATGCGTCATCCCATTCTTCCTGTTTCAGGGTTCCGTACAAAGGTCAAAGCTGCCACAGGTTCATAAGGAATGCTCCGCATATCGACCATCTCATACCCTTTCGCCTTTACCTCG
>JAAYUJ010000227.1 GCA_012517775.1 Deltaproteobacteria bacterium | reverse complement strand
GGACAACAAATGTGACATGATCATTTCCCTTGGCGGTGGCAGTTCCCATGACTGCGGCAAGGGCATCGGCATTGTGGCGACTAACGGCGGCAAGATTCATGATTACGAAGGTGTCGACAAATCCAAGAAGGCCATGCCACCCTTCATCGCAATCAACACAACAGCTGGAACGGCCAGTGAAATGACACGATTCTGCATCATCACCGACCTTTCGAGGAAAGTGAAGATGGCCATCGTTGACTGGCGAGTGACGCCGAATCTGGCCATAGACGATCCATTGCTCATGGTCGGGATGCCCCCTGCACTCACCGCTGCAACGGGAATGGATGCATTGACCCATGCCGTGGAAGCCTATGTTTCCACTATCGCAACGCCGATCACCGACGCATGCGCACTCAAGGCCATGGAGCTCATTGCAGGGAACCTCCGCGCCGCCGTTGCCAACGGATCCGACATGAAGGCGCGGGACAACATGTGCTACGCGGAATACCTCGCGGGGATGGCATTCAACAATGCGAGCCTGGGACATGTCCATGCGATGGCACACCAGCTTGGAGGTTTCTATGACCTACCGCACGGAGTCTGCAATGCCATTCTCCTTCCGCATGTTGAACGATTCAACATGATCGCCAAAATGGACCGGTTCGTGAACATTGCCCGGGCAATGGGAGAGAAGGTCGACGGCCTCTCCCTGAGGGCCGGTGCCGAAAGGGCCCTTGAAGCCATAAAGATGCTGTCGGAGGATGTCGGCATTCCGAAGGGTCTCAAGGAACTGGGCGTCAAAGAGGAGGATCTCAAGATCATGGCGGAAAACGCCCAGAAAGACGCCTGTGGATTCACCAATCCTCGATGCCCCACCCTGGGCGATGTCGTAGAGATCTACAGGGGAGCTCTGTAAGACGAAGACACACAACACGGCAAGGCTGGAGAAGAGGGAATTGGAATTGGCGCTGCGTAAGTGGTGATTCGGTTCTCTCTTTCCCCAACTTCCAACCGAATGACCCGCGCTAGTTCGGAACGAATACAGCCGAAACGGCAGGGATGATTCACTCAGGTCTCAGCGGGAGAGGACCTACTGTCCTCTCCCGCTGTGTTTTTCCGAAAACATCTCGGAGAAACCTCCGTGAGTCTGTTCACCTTGCTGCGAACCCAAAGCATGAGCTCTTTTTCACCCTTTATCGGCTTATCCCCCTGAATGACCCGCCCTGGCCCTATTGCAGCGATACCCCTTGGACATGTTGACAGCTGAACGATGGTGCAATATAAGCCCTGAGATATCCTGCGGCGAGAGCATCAATCCATGTGAACCCATATCCCTGTTGCTCTCTGCCGCTTTCCCGACATCAGGCAATTGGCCATGATCGTTTTACTTGGAGTCGTTGGAGACGGAAAGCGAGGTAATGAAATGAGAACAAGAAATGTGGGAGGTATTCTCGCCCTCACCGGTGTATTCATCTGGAGCTTGATGATTGCTGCGAACTGCGCCGTTGCAGCGGAGTTCTCGGCGGATATTGTCATGAAACCCAAAGGCGAACCTGAGCTCAAGAGCACCATTCATGTCAAGGACAAGAAGATACGCCACGAGCTTTCGGAAGATGGCGAAACGCAGATCATTATTTTCAGACCCGACAAACAGGTTATCTGGACTGTGATCCCCGAAGAGAAAATGTACATCGAATCGCCTACGAACGATTCGGACAGGTCTTTGGAGGAATGGACTCCTGAAAAGGAAAAAAAGGCCAAGAGCCTAGGTGAAGAGACGATCTCAGGCTACCCTTGCAAAAAGTATGAGATCGTTGAAGATGGAGAAAAGACAACCTACTGGGTTTCCAATAAGTTCCCCTACCCCATCAAGATTGAGGACGAAGAAGCCATCATCGAATATCGGAATATCAAAGAGGGCACGATGGCAGATTCCCTGTTTGAAGTACCGGCCGGATATGAAAAGATGTCCACGACCGAGATGCCCGGAGACGAAGAGCCGGATGAACCGGAGGAACCGGAAAAACCCGGGAAAACCGAGAAATGAAGGGGCTGAGTTCTCTTCCATCGGCGGTTGGCGCCCACGAGCCATAATCAGTTCACCGCCCAGGCTCAAAATGACAGGTCGGGTTTCCAAACATGCAAGCGATGCATCATGATTGGAATCCCGACCTACAAGTCGGTGTATTACCGCGGTAATGCATCAACGTAGAAGGGGCAATCTGGGGCCGAGCCCGATACCCACTGGAGATACCATTGCCCGGTAGGGCCACATCTCGACTCCTTCATCCAGAGCCCTCCAGAAAAGGCTCGCAAATGCCGGGTCGATGAAATCCGCAGGAGCGAAGCACTGGGCGTCCTCCCTCTGAATCAGGTAGAAGCATGCTGCACGCTGTCCCTGACGGGCCAGCGACAGAAGATCCGCAAGATGCTTCCGGCCGCGGACGGTTATCGCATCGGGGAAGTAGGCCACGCTGCCTTCGACCAGAGTCACATTCTTGGCCTCCACCCAGAGCTGTCCTCCGGTCCCGCTCAAGCATGCGTCAAGACGGCTCTGCCCGACTGCCGCCTCACTTCGAAATGCGTCATATTCCATGATTTCCGCAAGCAGAGACTCCTTCCATGCCAACCGAAGCATCTTGTTGGGTACGCCTGTGTTGACTCCTGTCCAGACGCCGTCGACATGGATGAGCTCAAGGGTGTGTGAAAGCATTCTTCCCGGGCGGGAGGCCGGTGAAATCACAGCGGGAGCTCCTGGCCTCAGAAGGCCCAGCATACTTCCCGAATTGTTGCAGTGCACCCAGTGACGAATTCCCTCCACCTCAACCTCCACACGAAAGCGCTGATCCCTGCGGCAAAACCGCACAAGCCGCGTTCCGAGTGGAAAGGCAATCAGACACCTGCCGCCGTTTTCATGAAAGGGCAATGGATTGGTCATTTCTATGACAATACCGTAAAGATGCACCGACCCACAGGTCGGCAGATCGGGACTCATTTCCCGATGTCATTGTGTCGGATACGGAGACCCAGGATGTCGTCTTTCATCTTGTGGCTGATCCGACTGCGGTTCAAGGCCGTTGGCCATTGTTCAAACAAGGAAGAACCTGAGTTTGAGAGTACTATGCAGGATCATTGGAAAGCCTCAATCCGATAATCCCTGCAACAATCAGCATAGCCGAGAAGATCCGCAGGACCGTCGCCGGATCATCATAAACCAGAATCCCAACCATGAAGGTGCCCACCGCACCAATACCGGTCCAGACGGCATAGGCCGTCCCCATGGGGATTGTCCGTTGAGCAAGCCAAAGGCATGCCCCGCTGAGCGTCAGGCAAAGAACCGCCAGAACAAAGCCACTGACTCTGCGCTCGGGAACCTGAGAGATCTTGAGACCTATTGGCCAGCCAATCTCAAACAAACCGGCTACGACAAGATACGCCCAAGCCATACTCACAATGTAACCCTCCCCAAACCAGTCCATATTTCAAGGTGACTGCTTTCTCTCCCTTTTGAAAGCCGGGACAGACAACGGGATTGAGATACCACTCCAGCCATGGAGGGTCAAGGGGGATGCTCTCTGACGCTGAGAGGTCGAGCGCCTGCTGTCTCTCTTGTCACGGCAGGAACTGTACTTCGGCCAAAACTCTACGTACGGGTGGAATGTGTTTCAGAGCACCCCGCCTGTTTTCCTGGGAGGGAAGGTGCGGCGCCGCATGGAGGCATGCGTGAATGATCGATCCATGGGAGGAACAAGTGAGGAAAGGGAATGCAGCTGCTTGCGGACCCGGGCCTTCAGAGTCTTATCGTTCACAATGGAAGCCTTTAGGCGAATAGAGTCGAAGCATCCCCTCACAACGTGAGATCACTTCACACAAAGCTTCGCATGAACGGTTTTCCTTTATTCCTTCAGCAAGCCTGTCCGTCAATTCCTGCCAGAATCGAGGGAGCACTTTTTCCTTGATCTTCCGGTCTCCCAGTATCCACACTTTATGTTCAAGCAGGGAGATGAAAATGAGGATACCGCTCCCATCTGGACTCCGATGAAGGCCCTTTTCGTAAAATGTTTGAATGGCTTTCTGCCGAACGGCTTCCTCTACACGCCTTTTGCTCACCAGAAGCATTTGCACGCTCGGAAACAGTTCCAGCAGTCTCTTGGCAGGATAAACGAGGAGAACCACCATGGAAATGAAAAACCATACATTCAGGTGATCCGAGACTACTGCGACAACAATGGAGAACACTCCGGCGGCAATGAATGCCCCCAGTATCCTTGCCTCCAGATAGCGATTGCTCCGATCCAGCACCGTGACCGCGATTTTGCTGGCAGTCCACGAATTCACCCCCAGAAGGGCCTCTCCGACCATTCTTCTCTGATCCTCGTTGAGGAACTGTTCAGCTCGCATCATTCTCTTGCCCTCTATTCTCCTATCTCTGTTCATAAATGGTTACCATCTTCACCAATCGCTAGACACGTGGAACCCCCTGAATTCCCACCCCTCTTGAATTGCACTGAATTCGATACTTCCAGTTGTGTTGACCAAGAATGTTATCCCCGCTGCTATACCCCCCTGTGCCGATTGCAGTTGCGGCGGCAAACGTCGCGCAAACCTTGAGCTATCCTGCGTCTTCGCCTTCTCTCCCGCCGTCCGTTTGATATAGATCCCCAGAAGGTAACCGTAGTAAATACCGAAGACTCCTGCGGAAATCAGATAGGGCATGGTGGGAGCAAGCCCGGAGTAGAAGAGGACAGCTGGCAAGCCCATCCCGCAACCGGCCGCGGAAATCACAGGCGAAAGCGTGGCGAGGAGGATGCTTGCTATGACCATCGGCATCAGCAGGATGAGGAATGGGGATTGGAGGTTCTCCATTCTTCTCAATTCCATCAGGCTCGCAGTCTCCCCTTCTATCAAGGCTGTGCGGATCGCTGATAAAGCGACTGCCATGCAGCCTGCCAAATCGTCCCTTTGGAGTCTGGGAATCATCTGCTCGTTGACAATGTGTCCAAGGAAATTATCTGAGAATCTCGTCTTTACGGTCATTCCAACTTCAATCCATGCCCTGCGGGTATCCTCTGAAATGAATAGGATAAAGCCTCTCTCCAATTCCTTTTTTTCCTTTCTCCATGCGTCTGCAATGTTTGAAATGAAGCCATCAGGATTCTCTCCCGCAGGGATTTCCAGTGTGGCGAGAATAACGGGCACGCCATGAGTGGATTCCAGTTCTGCAAGGGATGAATCAAGCAATCGGATTGTCTCCGATGGCAATGCTCCGGCATAGTCATTGACGCGCCCTCCCATTTGTGGCATCTCAACCGCGAATGCCTTGGACACCAAGATAAAAACCATCACAACAAGAAGCCTTTTCATTGCCACACCCCTCTGAAGATGGTTTCAAACGGAACTGCTTCCAGGCGTC
>JAAYUJ010000226.1 GCA_012517775.1 Deltaproteobacteria bacterium | reverse complement strand
CGACAAGACCGGAACGCTCACCAAAAACGAAATGACGGTGAAGCACATCTTCGACGGCCAAAAAGTGTACGAGCTGACCGGCACCGGATACGATCCCGCAGGCGAGATTCTGGATGAAGGAAGGCCCGTCAAAATCGGCGCCGACCCGCAGCTCACCATGCTGTTCAGAATCGGTTTGCTTTGCAACGAGTCCAATGTGTTGGATGAGGAGGGAGTGTACCGGGTGGACGGCGACCCGACGGAAGGTGCCCTCATCGTCTCCGCCCTGAAAGCGGGTCTCTCTCCCGAGAAGGAAAAGGATGCCTTTCCTCAGCTTGCCATCATTCCCTTTGAATCGGACCGTGGTTATATGGCCACACTTCACCGCCATGGCGAACGCAACCTGGTGTTTGTCAAGGGTGCCCCGGAGAAGCTTATGGAGCTGTGCATCGAGTGCCGTGCGGATGCCTGGGCGGGTGTCCACAAAGTGGCCGAGCAGTTCGCCCGGGAGGGGCTTCGGGTACTGGGCATGGCCTACAAAAAAATCCCTGCTGAACAGACGGACATCACCATGGCCGACCTGCAGTCCGGGCTTCTCTTTGCCGGGCTCCAGGGGATGATCGATCCGCCACGCCCCGAGGCCGTCGAAGCCGTTGCCGGTTGCAAGGAGGCAGGCATACGGGTGGTGATGATCACCGGGGACCATGCCGTCACTGCTCTCGCCATCGCGAGGAAGCTGGGCATAGCCTCCGAAGAGGAACCGGTGGAGGATCTGGCGGCGAAGCCGGTGGATTCCCTGACCGACGATGAGATGCTGTCCCTGTTCGAGGAAGTGGTCGGGGCCTGGCGGTGCGCTCGGGCCTTGTCCAGCGTCAGCCCGAAAGCGTTACGGGCATGCACGTGCAGGCCATGAGCAATCTTGAATTCCTGGAGATGGTCAAAGGTCTGCTGGCCACGTTCGTCAAGAGAGCCGGACCGGAAGGGGCGGTGCGAAATGTCCTCTCTGGCAGGGAGATCGAAACCATGAGCGATGCCGACCTCTATCACTTGGTCCAGAAGGTGTCGGTCTATGCCCGGGTTTCCCCCCAGCACAAGCTGCGCATCACCCAACAGCTGCTCAAGCACGGGGAGATTGTCGCCATGACCGGAGACGGGGTGAATGACGCTCCGGCCCTGAAGGCGGCCCACATTGGAGTCGCCATGGGCATGACCGGAACCGACGTGGCCAAGGAAGCATCGGACATGGTCATCGCCGACGACAATTTCGCCAGCATCTACCGGGCTGTGGAACTGGGGCGGGTCGTCTTCGACAACATCCGCAAGGTCACCTTCTTCCTCATTCCCACCGGCATTGCCGCCATTATCACCATTCTGACCACCGTGATGCTGGGTCTGCCTCTTCCCTATCTGCCTGCACAGCTGCTATGGATCAACATCGTTACCAACGGCTTGCAGGATGTCGCGCTGGCCTTTGAGCCGGGGGAGAAGGATGTCCTGAAGAGGCCGCCAAGAGACCCCAAGTCGGGGATTTTCAACCGACTCTTGGTGGAGCGTACCATTATCGTAGGCCTGCTGATTTCCGCAGGGGTTGTCTATGAGTTCATCCACAGTCTGAACGAAGGCATGTCCCTGGAGAAGTCCCGGACCATCGCGGTGACCGTCATGGTCTTCTTTCAGTTCTTCCAGGCCTTCAACAGCCGCTCTGAGATGCAGTCCCTTTTCCGCATGAATCCCCTGGGCAACCCTTTTCTCTTCTTCGGAACCTTTGCTGCCTTTTTAGCCCATCTGGCAGCTATTTATCTCCCGACTTTGCAGTGGGTCTTTCGCATGGAGCCCATCACACCGCTGGAATGGCTGAGGATCCTCCTGATCTCGGTCAGCGTCGTGGTGGTGATGGAAATCGACAAGCTGGCGAGGAGAATCATCCACGCGAGCCGATAACCCAGCTTGCTCGCGCGCACTTCTGGGAAGCCATCCGGAGTCAGATGCGATGCATGAAGTCAACCTCTGCAGGAAATCCTCGCTGAGGGTTTCGACCTCATATTGAAGGCCGGATCCGAAATCAACCATCGAAACGAGGTATCCGCCATGTTCTTCAAGACCGAATCGAGCCGTCTTCTGGCAAGCTATGATGGCCCTGCTGCTGAGCCTTATGCCCACTATGACGCTTTTTTTGAATCACAACCACAGGGCTTTGCGTATTCTCTCCGAACTGGAACTTCTCGACCGGGGGAGCTGGACTTGCGACGCTGGCGTCCGTTCAGCGTCGAACCGGAAGACCTCTGGAGGAAGTGCGCGGTCTGGTATCCTCTCTGAACGGTCTTGCCGGCAATCGCTAACAGGAGCTCCTCCAGGTTTTCGATGGGGTGGAACAGGATCTGGCCCGCTTTATGAGGCCTGCTGTTAGCCTGGTGACCCCTTGATCCGCGAGCAGGAAGGCCACAGGCTTTGAGGTCATGGAAAATCCCCGGTCTGCGTGAATGGTCAGCTGGTTGAGCTGGATCGCCTGCTTGTGGCAGGTTTCTTCAATGATCCGTTGAGCCAAGGCTGCGGATTCCTGTCTTGCGAGCATCCAGCCGACCACATAATGGCTGAAAATGTCGAGGATCACATAGAGGTAGTAGTAGGTTCATTTGACCGGACCGAGGAGCTTGGTGATATCCCATGACCAGACCTGGTTGGGTGTGGTGGCCAAGAGCTAAGGCTTTGCATGGACCGCCTGCCTGAGCTGGTCGCGTCGCTCCCTGAGCTCGCTTTCCCGCTCAAGGATGCGGTACATGGTTCGAACCGAGCAAAGACAGCGCCCCTCATCAAGCAACGTCGCATAGATTTCCCGAGGGGCCCCCAAAGCCCGCTACCTCCTTTCTTGCTTCTGACCTGACTCTGTCGGAAAGACTTGGATGCTGAGCTTATGGATATCTCGAGAATGGAACAGGGAATCCATGTCGTCATTCGGTTTACTTTTTGACGTCGCTGCTGTAATTTTTGAGACCAGTCGCATCCTTGAAGAGTCATGGCGTCACTTCTCAATAAAGACGGCTATGGACAAATTCGTAGGTCGGGTTTTCATGTCCGACACCATGGCGCAAAGGCTGTCGGGATTGGAATCCCGACCTGCTTATTGAGAAAGTACATGTCTTGAATAGAGTGCATATGGAAAGGTGCCAAGGTGAAATGGGTTTTTTTCTCATACAGTCTTCCCACGAAACCATCCAAATCGAGAGTCTACATCTGGAGGCAACTCAAAAAACTCGGTGCGGTCAAGTTCCAATCGTTCTGGATTTTGCCAGCCTCCAGCGAGCGCACGAATGAATTGAGGAAACTCATGGAGGAGATTGAGCGATTCAAAGGAGAAAGCATCATGATCCATGGAAAGACGGTTGACAAGGCTCAAGCCGAGCAAATCAATCGCGCTTTCATGGACTCCCGGAACGAGGAATATCATGAGCTTATCAAGAAATGCGAAGATTTCTTTCATGAGATTCAGGGCGAAATTGAAAGAGAGAATTTCATCTTTGCTGAAGTAGAGGAGAATGAGGAGGAACTGACCAAGCTCAAATTGTGGCTGAAGAAGATTGAGAAGAGGGATTTCCTGGGAGCGCCGCTCAAGAAGACAGCCAACGAGAAGATGAGGAGTTGCGAGAGAGTCTTCGAAGACTTTGCGCAAAGAGTCTATGACCGACAAGATGACGTATCGTAGAGATGTCTCGAATACCCAATGCGAACTTCAAAGAGCCAGGGGATGCAATTGAGGATTCGCTACTCCGGGTAGGAGGGGCCACGTGCCCCCTCCCGACAATCCCCTCACCCTCCGACTGGATCGTCTGTTTCGTTACTGGGTGAAAGCCGGAAGTGTTGGAGGTCCATACGGTGATAGAATCCCAGTTGTTAACTCCGTCCTGGGTAACTCATCAATAAGCAGGTTGGGATTCACGTCCCGACGGTGTTTGCACCCAGATGTCGGGTATGGAAACCTCACCTGCGAACAGTCGTGAGCGGGACTCATTGAGAAGATATCGCCCTGGTTGAAAGCAATCGGGAACTGTCACCTTGTATCGATGATTCTACCCGTTGGACAGTCTT
>JAAYUJ010000225.1 GCA_012517775.1 Deltaproteobacteria bacterium | reverse complement strand
CGTTTCGCCCAAGAGGGCATTTACTGCAATGCCATGATGAAACCGAAACAGATTCGCACCGCCTGTGAACTGGATCAGGTTTCTCAGGTGCTTCTCCAGGAAGCCGTCCAGAAGCTCGGTTTGAGCGCCCGGGCATATCACAGAATTCTGAAGGTGGCACGAACAATTGCGGACCTGGATCAAGAAGAGCGTATCGCCCCCCATCACCTCCTGGAAGCCGTCCAATATCGGAGCCTGGACAGGCGACTCTTCTGAGAGTCGAGAATTCTGACTTCTCCCTTCAAATGTCCAGGATCACCGTCGCTTCCCATCCACCGGGAGCCTGTTCGACCCGGAAGTGATGAAATGTCACCGCTTTCACATCCACGATCAGTTCATGCTTGCGGGGATTGATCTCCTCCCCGAAAGCCCGGGCGGAGACCCTCAGAATTCCGTCACAATCCGATACATTGATTTCGGTGATGCGCAGAAGCAGGCTCTCTGCATCCTTGTAAAAAATAATCTCCTGGAGCAGATCGAACAGGAGCAAGTCCACCGCATCGTTTTCCACCTGAATAGTGCGGCATTCCGCGGGAGAAATCGTATCCAGATCCGCCACCATTACATTCATTGTCGCATCGGCGGCAGAGACGAACAACTCTTCCAGGCTATCTCCCCGGGCGACAAAGGCAGCATCGGCCGTAGCGATATCATCCAGGTACTCATAGGGCATTTGAAACCTCACAGCTTTTGAGTTTCCTCTGGATGACATCAACCATGTCCTCCAATCGACAGCCAATGAAGACAAGCTCCGTTCCACCAGCCTCATGGTCCTCCAGATCGGTCCGGCCGAGGACGTAATTGAACAGGCGGCTCACTCCCGGGAATCGCACAAACCCCTTCGCCCGGTAGACTGACGTACCGAGAGAAGCAATCACGTTCATGAACATCTTCTCATCAAGGAAAGCATCCGTGGAATAGGTGAATGTTTGAAACTCCGTCATCCCCCTGCACTGCATCGGGGTGGAGCCCTTTCTTGTCACCATGCCGAAGAGGAGGTTGGCATTGACATCACATCCCACCGTTTTGAAAAGGATAGCACGGTCGTTGAACAGGCGAACCTGGTCTTCCACAGCCTTAATCTGATCGGTGTTGAGCAGGTCGATCTTGTTGATGAGAATGATGTCAGCTGCTTCCAGATGTTTTTCAGTTGCTCTGCCAAAATAGGGATGTTTCAGGGTAAGATACGCATCCACCACGTGAACTACACTGTCAAGGCGCACCTGGGGCAGTCTCTCCTCCAACTCAAAAACCAGGGCGTCCGCCTCACTTACCCCCGTCGTCTCCACAACAATGAAATGGGGTCGAGACACCCCGAGGATCTCTCTCACCGCCGCTTCAAAATCTCCGGTGAACGAACTGCAATGTCCCCCACCAACAAGTTCGACAATCCGGACGTCTTCACCCTGCAACACCCTGCTGTCAATGGCAATTTCTCCAAATTCGTTCATCACCACAGCCACGGACTGCCGCACACTATCCAGGATTCTCTTGAGCAGAGTGGTCTTCCCGCTGCCGAGGGAACCGGTTATGAGAATGACTGGAGTTCTGCTTTGCATCTCTTCCCCTGATAGCGAGTCACCCTTTAATGTTCCCGATGGGTATGAAACGGGCGACTCGCTTGCTGATGGATGCCGCTTCCGTAGCGCTCACCACATCGTCAATGTCCTTGTACGCCGGTCCTGCCTCTTCCGCCAATCCCGCATGCGAAACAGCTCTCACGTAGATTCCGCGGGCTTCCATTTCCTGCAGCAGTTTCTTCCCCTGAAACTGTTTCTTGGCCTGACGACGACTCATCGTGCGCCCACTCCCGTGTGCCGTGCTGAAAAAGGTCTTCTGGCCCTCCTCAACTCCTGCCAGGAGGTAGGAACCAGTCTCCATGCTGCCGCCGACGATAACGGGCTGTCCCGTCTTCCGGTAAATTGCCGGAAGCTCTTCGGCTCCCGGCCCCAAAGCCCGTGTAGCCCCTTTTCGATGTACCAGCACCTCCCTCACCCTGCCCCCGACTGGGTGGCGCTCGAGTTTGGCGGTATTGTGGGCAACATCGTAGACCTGATGCATACCAAGGTCCACCGGATCTTTGTGGAAGACCTCCGAGAAGACCTCCCGCACGCGGTGCAGGATCACTTGGCGATTGGCAAAGGACATATTGATGGCGCAGTTCATGGCAGCAAAGTAATCCTGCCCTTCGGGGGAAAGAAACGGGGCACAGGCGAGCTCACGGTCCGGGACCGTTATGCCGTATTTCTTTTCCATAACCTTGAGGAAGACCTTCAGATAGTCCGTTGCCACCTGATGGCCGAACCCGCGACTGCCACAATGGAACATTACCACGACCTGGTCGGGCACGGTAATTCCCCATGCTTCAGCGATCTCCGGATCATAAATGTTGGCAGGCTTCGCGACCTGGATTTCCAGGTAATGGTTGCCGGAACCCAGGGTCCCGATTTGTCTGTAACCTCGCTCCACGGCCTTGTCACTGATCTTCGAGGCATGTGCCGCCCCAACGCAGCCGGACTCCTCGGTGCGCTCTAGATCCTCATTCCATCCGTAACCGTTCCTGAGACACCACTTTGCCCCCTCTTCCACAACAACTCTGAACTCATCCTGTGAGATCTTCACGAAGCCGCTGCTCCCAACCCCTGCCGGAACTCGAGCAAAAAGTCTGTCGACCAGGTTCCTTATGTGAGGCTTGACCTCATCGTGGGTGAGGTGAGTGAGAACAAGGCGCATGCCGCAGTTGACGTCGAAGCCGATACCCCCGGGGGAGATGACCCCGGTTTCAGTATCCATGGCCGCTACCCCCCCGATAGGAAACCCATAACCCCAATGGCCGTCGGGCATGCAGTAGGCACAATCAATGATCCCCGGAAGTGTAGCCACATTGGTCACTTGCTCCAAGACTCCGTCGTCCATCTCCTTCAGGAGCTTCTCCGTGGCGAAGATGCGAGCCGGAACACGCATCCCTTGCTTGTAGCCGATGGGGATTTCCCATACCGTATCCGATATTTTCCTGAGCTCTTTGGTGGATATCATGGCTATCACCCTACCGTTTCCGTCAAGGATCAAGGAGGTGGCTTTCTTCGGGATTTCTTTTCTACCTATTCATTATATTTTGAGAAGCTTCCATTGTCCACTGCAGCGGGAATCTTCGATTTCGAGTCTTCCATTCCTCACGATAGAATGAATACAATGACACTGCTCCTTCAGAACCATTTTGAGCATCAAACACCGACTCGTGGGAAGGCCATGCATCAATATTCTGTTCGTTCTGCGGCTGGGAAAATGGCAAAATGGATTTGAGACGATTGCCTGCAAGAGCGCAAGCAGCCCGATGTTAAAGGGAACGGCCTCGACAGAAGCCGCACTCAACCCCATTGGCATATTGATCGAGGAGGCGGTATGCGAAAATTATTCTTAGCGGTCATGACACTGATCCTTGGACTGGGATGGATGAACGAATGCCGGGCTATCACGCTCGATCGGGCAAGGAGTTGGGCCTACCAACTGCAGAATGCCGACCCCGTCTCTCTGGCGGCATCCCGCTGCCACGTGGTGGTCATGGACTATTCCAGGGACGGGACCGAAGCGGGGGCCTACAGCGCTCAAGAGATCCAGTTGATCAAAGATGCCGGCAAAATCGTGCTTTGCTATCTGAGTATCGGGGAGGCCGAAAGCTACCGGTTCTACTGGAAAACCTGGTGGAAACCGGGAAATCCTTTTTGGCTCGGACCAGTAAACCCTGACTGGCCTGGAAATTATAAAGTGCGATACTGGGATCCGCAGTGGTGGCGCATCGCGTTAAAACCGTATCTCCATCGCATCATGGCCGCTGGTTTCAGCGGCGTCTACCTCGATATCGTCGACGCATACTGGTACTGGCATGAGGACCACAGGCTGTCCCTTGACTTCACGTCTCGAGAGATGGTTGAGCTCGTGACCAAAATCGCGACATATGCCCGCGCCGGACGG
>JAAYUJ010000224.1 GCA_012517775.1 Deltaproteobacteria bacterium | reverse complement strand
TTCGGGTTCCTCAGAAAGCTTCAGGAGGTCCAGATATACCATAAGAGCGTCCTGGGTCTTGTTCTGAAGCTGATACACAGTGAGAAGGCGCTCCAGAACAGACTTCGATTTACCGGATTCATCGATTTCCCTGTAGAGCCGGCCGGCGGCGTCATATTTCTTCAGGTCGAAATATAGCCCAGCCAACTGGGTTTTCACGAGGATGTTCCCCGGATTCTCTTGCAGCGCTTTTTCCAGGTAGCTGGTCTTCTTTGCGTTGTCCGAAGTAGAACCTGCTTTCTGGAGCCAGTCTTTCGCATCGAGCTGAATCAGGAAGGAAACCCTCCCGAGGGGTTTCTTCCATTGAAGGACGTTGATCTCGAGAGTCTTTGGCGTTTCGAAGTCCTCTTTCGGATAAATGTCCCGTATGGTGACCGGCCTGGCGGTTACGGAGCCGACGTCCGCATCGGGCGAAGAAGCCTTCGTCCCCCACGACAACCATCCGTCCGTCTGAATCTCAAGGAGCTGAAGGGAATCCCTGGGGTTTACCACTACCTGGGAATCGGGGACGAGGATGACTTCCTGGCCATTGTGCTGAAAACGCAACGCCTTCAGTTCCTTGGGAAAAGGCAGGAGATTCATGGCACCGGAGAGGGTGGAGAAAATCCATGAATAAAAAAGGGCGATGAGCAAAACCCCCAGGAGGGGCAAGACAATGTAGCGCCCCTGAATCCGTTTCTTTTTCTTCCCTGGAGGGCGACCGAAGGATTCGCTCAGATCAAACGGGCTCATACTATAGGGGTAATCTTTGCGTTTTCTGGTACTCATTTCTCCGGCACCTGCTCATCCGAGAGATGAACGTAACGATACAACCTTATCACTTCATCCCGATAGAGCGGCCTGTATTTTCCAGGGAGGAGATCGCCCAGTACCAGCGGTCCGTACGCGGTTCGCCTGATTTTCAGAACAGGATGGCCCACTGCATCGCACATTCTCTTGATCTGACGATACCAACCCTGGTGCAGGACCATCTTCAACCAGAACGCCCCGGCAAGCCGCCGCATCACAACAACTTCGGCGGGAGCCGTTGTGCCCTCCTCCAGGGCCACCCCCGTTCGAAGCCTGTTGAGAGCCTGTTCATCGGGATGACCTTTTACCTTCACTTCGTAAACCTTGGACACACCGTAACGCGGATGCTGAAGCCTATTGGCGAGAGCACCGTCGTTGGTGAGAAGGAGAAGGCCCTCCGCGTCGTAGTCAAGGCGTCCCACAGGAAAGATGCGCGCTTTCCGCTCCCGGACATAATCGAGCACTGTCTTCCGCCCCTGTGGGTCTCGTAGACTAGTAACACATTGGCCGGGCTTGTGAAAGAGCAAATAGACCTTTCGTTCGGCCTGCCGGACCAGCCTGCGGTCCACCCGGATCTCGTCGAGCTCCGGATCCACACGAGTCCCGAGCTCCGTAACGGGACAACCGTTGACGGAAACGCGACCTTCCCGGATCATCTTCTCGGCGGCCCGCCTCGACGCAATGCCGGCGCGAGCCAGAGCGACCTGGAGCCGTATCCCCTTCATGGAACACAAACCGATCCCTGCCAATCTCGCCCGCTGTACAAGATGCCCTCAGGCCGCAGCATACCCGGCCTGAACGATGGATTAGAACTGCGCTTTCAGGCCGACGACTTCTCTAACCTCTCTCATGGTTTCAACCGATTGCCGTCGTGCCTTGTCCGTTCCGGCGAGGATCACCTCCCGCACCGTGTCGATGTCTGCTTCCAGCTCCAGTCTCTTCTCCCTGATGGGATTGAGTCTCGCGAAAACGTTTTTGATCAGAATCTTCTTGCAGTCGATGCATCCTATCCCCGCCGTGCGGCAGCCGTGGGCCACCTCGGCAATCTCCTCCTGGGAGGAATAGAGCTTGTGGTAAGCGAATACCGGCGAGAGTTCGGGATCGCCCTTGTCCGTTCGCCGAACCCGCTGGGGGTCCGTCATCATCCTCAGGATTTTCTCGTTGATGCTCTCCGGTGATTCAGTGATGAAGATGCAATTGCCGTAGCTCTTGCTCATCTTTCTCCCATCCGTCCCAGGGAGCACGGGCACTTCCGTCAGAAGGGCATCGGGGATGGGAAACACCTCGCAGTTGTACATGAAGTTGAAACGCCGCGCGATTTCCCGGGTCAGTTCCACATGGGGAAGCTGATCCTTTCCCACGGGAACTCCGTTTGCCTTGTATATGATGATGTCCGCAGCCTGAAGCACCGGATATCCGAGGAAGCCGTATGTGGCAAGATCCTTCTGAGTGATCTGCTGCTGCTGCTCCTTGTAGGTGGGATTACGTTCCAGCCAGGGGAGCGGAGTGATCATCCCCAGGAGGAGGTACAGCTCTGAGTGCTCCTTTACTTCGGACTGGATGAAAAGAGTGCACTTCTGAGGATCGAGCCCCACGCTCAACCAGTCCAGGATCATTTCCCATGTATTGGAATGAATCTCACCGGGGGTTGCGTAATCGGTGGTCAGAGCATGCCAGTCTGCCACGAAGTAGAAGCAGTCGTACTGTTCCTGAAGCTGAATCCAGTTCTCAAGCGCGCCGTGGAGATTGCCGAGATGAAGGCGTCCGGTGGGACGCATACCGCTCAATATCCGCTTTCGCCGTACCATCCTTTTCAATTCCTCCTGACTGCCCGCCTTCTTCCGCGATGGAAATCAACTGAGAAAAAGACGCATGAACGTGTTGATAACAGGGTTGACGAAATATCCCCACAGCCCCGTGGCAATGAGAATGAGTACGATGAGCATGCCGTACCGCTCCAGCCTCGCCAGAAGGGATGCGATCCGAATGGGGAGAATCCCCACCATGATCCGTCCGCCATCGAGAGGAGGTACCGGCAGCAGGTTGACCGCCATCAAGACCAGGTTGAAAGAAACAGAAATCCGGGCCATGAGAAAAAGGGGCTCGGCAATGCCCGCCGCCAGGCTCCCCCGCACCATCCAGCCCGACTGAAATCCCCAGAGGATCAGATGGTAAAGCACGGCGCTGACAGCCGCGATGGAGAAGTTGGAAAGTGGACCCGCAAGGGACACCACAGCCATGTCCCGACGCCCACCACGCAGATTGGCAAAATTCACGGGAACCGGTTTCGCCCAGCCGAACAGAAAAGGCGAGTTGGTCACGATGAGGAACAGCGGAAGGATGATCGTCCCGACAGGATCAATATGCACGAGGGGATTCAGGGTGATTCGCCCAAGATGACGGGCGGTCGGATCTCCGAGCCTCTCGGCAGCCCAGCCATGGGAGACCTCGTGTATCACTACGCCAAGAAGGAGAGGAACGCAATACAGAGCAGCCTGAACGATGTAGTTTCCCCAGTCCGATTCCATGGCTTCCTTTCAACCCGTCTCCCCCAAGGACGATGAAACCGGGGCCGGCCGGCCTTCCATCTCCGCGAAGAGCTCAGGGTGATGCCACCTTAGATACGACAATTCCTCCTGGCGATTTCTCACTTCTCCGTTCAACCGCGCATCGAGGAGTTCGTCCAGTAGAATCCGGTAGACGACTCCTGGTGGGATGCCGAGCTCTTTGAGATCCTT
>JAAYUJ010000223.1 GCA_012517775.1 Deltaproteobacteria bacterium | reverse complement strand
GGTTACACCGGCCATTTCATAGCAGCGGGCAAACATGACGGCCCAATCGTCTATGTCCTTCCGGGTATAGCTCAGCACCTTACGCTTGCCGGTTGTCCCGGAGGATGTATGTATACGGACAATATCTTCGAAGGGAACCGCCCGAAGTGGAAACGGATAATCCGCCTGAAGATCCTGGGCGGAAGTGAACGGAAGGCGCCTTAGATCATCAAGTGAGCGAATCTGGTCAGGGTGGACTCCGGCCTCATCCAGCTTTTGTTTGTAGTAGCTCGAATGGTGATAGCCATGGGAAACGGTCCACTGCAATCCCTTCAGTTGCAAGGCAGCCAGTTCCTTTTGAGACGACAAGGCCGGCATGAAGGAAAAACTCATTCGGGGGCCTCCATAACGGTTCATATCAGGTTGCCGAAATCGATTCGGATTCGAAAAGATCCGAAGCTATGGCGCATGGGCAGTGGAAAGGCATTTTCACAGTTCCTGATTCCCGTAAATCCACACATGGAAATTGCGAGGGCCCTGAACAAAATAGGAAAAACCGGACCTCTTTCGGCACAAAATCCAAGTTAAGTCCGCACTTCCATACCAAAAAGAGATGGATTTTTCAAAAGAGTATTGGGGTATGAAGTCCACGGGAGAGTATGGAGAATTATCACAGGAATCTCTCAGCCATGATTCATGTCAAACACTCCCCATGTGCTGTTCCTGATAGTCCTTCGTTATCGCCTCGTCCACCAGTTCCTTCATCTTGTCCAGGCAGGCCTTGTCAACGGTTGCCGCCGACCAGATTGCAGGGATTATCTCGAGCAGGATTCTTCTCTTTTCAGTGTCATTCAGTTGCAGTATGGCTGTCTTGATGTCGTCAAATGTCATGATCTTCCCTCCTTGGTTCTTTGCGTTCAGTTATATGCTTCCAAGGATGTGTTCTGCCCATCCCAAATGCTGGATAATGCCATGACACAATTTCAAAACTAATTTAATAAGTTAAAATAATCAAGCTTACTTTCTCAATAGAGCAGGTCGGGATTCCAATCCCGACATTCTTTGCGCCAAGGAGTCGGGTATGGAAACCCGACCTGCAAAGCGGTCGCCAGTTGGACTTATTGAGAAGTCACAATCAAGCCAGGCCGGCTTCGGAGGTGTTCATTCCGGACTGGACAGGGGCGGGAGCGTTCGGAACACCGTTTTGTAAATGAGTCCTTCCTTGGGTAGACGTTCGAAATCCACCAACTGGACCTTCGTTCCGAACCCCAGAGCTCGTCGGACATGGCTTCTCATGGAGTCGAGATACTGGGATCGATTTCCCTCGGGAAAGGGTCTCGCAGGATCTCTGGCGAGGAGGATTTCCAGATGCTCTCCAATTCCGTAGGATGTTGTGATGACCAGGCGGATATCCTGCAAATCGGGATCGAGGCTTGTTAAAAATTCCTCAACATTTTCAGGATACAGGGAAATCCCCCGGATGGAAACACGATTGTCCGTCCGCCGAAGAACAGGAGTGATGCGGGCGAGTGATCGACCACAGGAACAGGGGCTTTCCTTCAGGACGGTAATGTCGCCCGTGCGGTAACGCAGCAGAGGATAAGCTTCGGCCGTGAGGGTGGTGAGGACCAGTTCTCCCTCCTGGCCTCTCGGGACGGGTTCCCCGGTGACCGGGTGAACAATTTCGACCAGGAACTGATCTTCAGCAAGATGGAGACCGTCTTTTGCAGAGCATTCTCCTGCAATTCCCGGTTCCACCATTTCAGCCACTCCGTAGAGCCCGTAGACCGGGACTCTGAAGCCATTCTCCAGCCGTTCTCGCGTCTCTTCCCAAAGGGGGTCGGGACCGAGCATGACCAGTCTGAGATTGAGCTCGGCTCCAGTGAAGCCGAGACGTTCCATCGTCTCCACCATGTGCAGGGCGAAAGCGGATGAAGTGGCCAGAACAGTGGATCGGAAATCCTGCATGATCTGCAGCTGCATTGTTGCGGAAATGGTCGCCGATGGGGCCAGAGTGGCACCGATGAGCTCGGCGGCATGATTGAAGGTGAAGGCTCCGGGGAAAAGACTGAAGTTGAATGCCACCTGCACGATATCTCTGTCGGTGATTCCCAACTGCTGAAACAGGCGCACCATGAGATCCTGCCACATGGCCACATCGTGCCGTGTGAAACCGATTACGACGGGTTTTCCCCGATCGCCCAATCCCGGAGTGGAGATCTTCAGACGCACGATGCTCTTCAGAGGTTCAGCAAAGAGGCCGTATGGGTAGTGGTCTGCGAGATCCTGTCGAGTAGTGAATGGGAAGGCTCGAAAGTCATTCAGAAGGGCAACATCTTCGGGGAGTATCTTGAGGTTGTCCATGCGCTGACGGTAAAAGTCCACGTTGAAATAAGCTCGATTGAGAGTCATCTGCAAACGTTCCATCTGCAGCTGATGGACGGCGTCCCGTGGCAGGAATTCGACATTTGTCCGCGACATGGCCTTCTCTCTACCTTTCCCATTTGTATCGATAGTCTTTTCCCAGGTAGGCTCTCTGAACATCGTCGTGGTCCATGAGGTCGCCGGCATTTCCCGAGAGGATGACTCGCCCCGTTTCCAGAACATAGGCTCGGTCCGCGATAGCAAGAGCGCCGAGCGCATTCTGCTCGACCAGAAGAATTGGTGTTCCGTTTCTATGAAGGGCCTGAATCCTTTCGTAGATTTCGTCCACAATAAGAGGGGCGAGTCCGAGTGAGGGTTCATCCAGGATGAGAAGGCGGGGGCGCGCCATGAGGGCCCTGCCGATGGAGAGCATCTGCTGTTCCCCGCCGCTCAGGGTGCCCGCCTTCTGTCGCCGTCTCTCCGCGAGTATAGGGAATAGCTCAAACATCTCGTCCAATGCTGCAAGAACATGCTTGCGCCCATGGACGTACCCGCCGAGCTCCAGGTTCTCAAGAACCGTGAGGTTGGGGAACAGCTGCCGAGCTTCCGGTACGTGCACAAGTCCCATTTGAACGATTCGCTCAGGAGACATCGTGTGGATGGGGGTATTCACAAAGTGGATTTCGCCCTCAAAGGGTCGGTGAATACCGCTGATGGCCCGAAGCAGCGTACTCTTTCCAGCTCCGTTTGCGCCAATGAGTGCCACGATTTCACTCTCAGAGACGTGAAAGGTCACCCGCCTGAGGACCTGGACAGAACCGTAACGTGCTGAGAGAGCGATGACTTTGAGCAACGTAGGACTCCTATATCTCCTGTGGTCTTTCGGGAGTTTTTTTCAACCTGCCGCGAATTCGCTGATCTGGATTCAATCAGTGGGCGAGGTGATCAGCGCAAGCCCCTCGACCCGAGATAAGCCGCTATGACTTTGGGATCTTTTTGAATTTCCGTGGGGGTGCCCGAAGCGATGCAGCATCCATATTGGAGCACAACAACCCGTTCAGCGAGTTGCATGACCACGTTCATGTCGTGTTCAACGAGGATGATTCCCATCCCTTCCTCTTTCAGCGTGACGATAGAGTCCATCAGAACCCGGCTCTCGCGGGGATTGAGCCCTCCAGCAGGCTCATCCAGGAGCAGAACCCCCGGCGAGAGGGCAAAGGCGCGGGCCATTTCCAAAAGCTTCTGTTCCAGAAGACTCAACCGAACTGCGGGAAGCTCAGACTTCTCGCGAAGGTTGAAAGCTTCAAGCAATCGCAGCCCACTCGCTGCAAGGGAATGTTCTTCGCTCCTCTCGGAGGGTGTATGGAGCAGGGCGGATACGAAGCCTGAGCGTCCCTGGACGTGAAGCCCTAAAAGCACGTTTTCAAGAACGGTAAATCTTTCATACACCTGCGCGGTCTGAAATGTCCTTCCCACTCCCATTGCGGCGATCTGGTGTGGTTGAAGCCCCCTGAGACTGCATCCCGTCAGGATGATGTCTCCTTCGTCGGGACGCAAAAGACCGGAGACAGCGTTGAGCAGTGTCGTCTTTCCTGCACCATTGGGACCGATGAGAGCGACAACTTCCGTCGGAAAGACTTGAAAGCTCACGCTGCAAAGGGCCTGAATTCCGCCGAAGCTCAGGGATATGTTCTGGATATCGAGGACGGGTTCCGGTGTGGGGCTTCCGAAGCGATTTTGCCGGGGCAGACTCCTGCATGCCCGAATGCCGACATTCGACTGCTTGACGGAAACAGGGATCCTCCCATCATCCAGTCCGGATTCTTTCGCCGTATTCATGGGTTGTTTAACGTGCATGGAGCGGAACGAAGAGAACAGTCTCTGCACGGAAGGCAACAGACCTTGCGGCACGAAAACGAGCACCCCCATGAGAATGAGACCGTAAAAGAGAACGTGGAAGTCTTCCAGGCGATGGAGCCACAGGGGTAAGCAGGTGAGAACGGCGGCACCGGCGAGCCCGCCCCAGAGACTTCCCATTCCTCCCAGGACGACCATGGTGACCACCTGAACAGAGTGGAAGATATCGAAGCTCTTGGGACTGATAAACGTCACGTAGTGGGCATAGCAAAAGCCGGCCACCCCGGCATAAACGGCGCTCAAAACAAATGCGATGACCTTGTACCTGAAAGTGGCAATTCCCAAAGCCTTTGCGGTGAGCTCTTTTTCGTGGATGGCTTCAAAGGCTCGCCCCAGCCGCGACTGGGTCAGGTTGAGGGTAATGGAGAAGAAAACGAGGAAAAGGGACCAGATGAAAAAGTAGAAGTCTCGGTCGGATGTGAGATACAGGCTTCCCAGATGGAGCCTGGGAATTCCGGGAAAACCGGAAGGTCCCCCTGTGACGGATTCCAACTGCCCCAGCAGAATGGTTACGATGATGTTGAATCCCAGTGTAGCCATCACCAGGTAATGCCCTTCGAGCCTCAGAGTGGGCAAGGCGAGTAGAAAGCTTGTGATGGCGACGAAAAGAACCGAAAGGAGAAGAGCTGCGAACAATGGCCAATGGTAAGCAGTGCTGGCAATAGCCGAAACATAAGCTCCGAGCCCGTAGAATGCCGCATGTCCCAGGGAGACCTGTCCGGTCGATCCGATGAGAAGATTGAGGCCGAGAACGACCAGGGCATTGAGGGCGATAATGTTCAGCAGGAAGAACAGGTAGCTGCTCTCTGTGATAAATGGCAGGCCGAACAGGAAAACCCCCAGAAGGATCAAGGCGGGCCAATGCCTGGGCACGAAGGGTAGCTGAGACATCTATGGGGTTTCTAATCCGCCGGGCATAAGACTCGCGAATTCCAGAATCCTGCCCGTCACCCCCAGAGCGTTGCGGGTCTGTTCCCTCGTATAGACCTCCAATGGATCTCCATCGGGGAGCCCGTTGGGATATCGGGCGGGAATGCAGTACTGATCGAGAGTGCCGGCTGTTTCAAGAATCAGACGATCTGCGGGAATGCAATCTTCCACCTCTTTGAGAAGGCGATACACCGAGTGCTCGGATACGAATCGGGCCCTCCGGCCATAATGAACCGCCTTGACTGCCTTTTCCCCAACCTGGCGACAAACGCAGGCCTTCTGCGCAGGACTGTTCTTTAAGACGGACTGGACAGCTTCCACGATCCTGTGAAATCTGTTCTCCCTGTCCTCTCGATTCATATTTGCGTAAACTCCGAAATCAGGCGTTTCCGCGGACCGCTCCTTTTATGGAGCACGCGGGTATACTCGCTCATCAAGCTCAGATCGTTCAATTGGATGAGCCCTTCGTCCAGAGCAATATGGGTGATCACTTCCAGAAAGGCCTGATTGCCCAGTTCCGGCCGGAGCCTGGAATAGTAATGCATCATGAATTGTGCGGTCGACAAATTGTGGCGGATCAAACGATGGCCTCCACCATGCCTTTTGGCGGAAGCATCCATAAAGAGATGGACTTCCTTAAGGGGTGTGAACCCAAGCAAATACTGCGAAGCACGCAGGTGCTCCCTCAGACTGGACCTGTCCCGCTTGAGGATGCCCCGCTCCTCGAGTTTCCCTCAACGGTCTCGAACAACTCCTGTACTTCCTGTTCTCCGTAACGGTCCTGAAGCATTGCAAACTTGTTCAGGACCCTGGAATAGGATTCCGCCCAAACCTTCCATTTCTCATTGATAGTCCTAACTTCGACTCCTGCTTTTTCGTCTTTTGCCATCTGCACCAAGGAGGTCATCTCCTTCTCGGCTATCAGATTCGTCGGCTTGAGATTCACCAGTGCCTGTATATCCCTCTCGAGAATCTCTTTCAGCGTCTGGCTTCTCATGATCGCGGTCCGAAGCGTTTCTTCTTTCATCAGCTCTCTCCTGATTCAGATCATCCATGGTTTTCCACTGGTAACCCAGGTAATCGGGCACTACCCAACGATAGCCGCGCATCCTTATTTCTTTGTATTGCAAAGCTGTCATCGCCTCTTATCGCTTCTCACCATTGGAATCGTTTTCCACATATTCCTTCCTCTAAAAAATTCTATCACCGCCCGCACCACCTGTCCAATATCATTGCACCCATCGTAACCGGGCAGGTTACAACCAAAGACGGTGGAACCACCGGTTGAGATTCCAAACTCACCCAAGGTGAAAAAAGGCCATGGGGGGCACTCTCTATAGCCTCCTTACCTGCACACTCCCGAAAAGACCTGCAGGCTTCACAAAAAGAATGGCCAGAAGAATCAGAAAAGCGATGGCATCCTTGTAGGCTGACGAGATGAAGCCCGCTCCAAACGATTCCAGAATTCCCAGGAGAAGGCCCCCCGCAACCGCTCCCAAAGCACTTCCATAACCTCCCAGTATCCCTGCGGCAAAACCTTTCAGACCGAGCATGAGGCCTGCTTCATAGTTCATACTGGTAATCGGTGTGATCAAAATGCCCGCTACGGCTCCCAGGGCGCCGCTCAATGCAAAGGCGAGAGCCACCACCCGGCTCACCGAAATCCCGATAAGGGAAGCGCCGAAAGAGTTGTCCGCTGCGGCTCGCATGGCCTTTCCCAGGAGAGTCCTATGGAAGAAAAAGTAGAGCACGCACAGGATCAACAGGGACAGGCAGAAAATCCACAGAGACTGCGGGAGGATTGCCGCCTTCAGGAAAAAGATGGGAGCTTCCCCCCCGAAAGCCGGAAAGATGTGATCGCTTTTTCCCCAGATGAGCATGCTTGAACCGCGGAAAGAAATCGATGCGCCCACGGTGATCATGACCAGAGTCAGGATGTCACGATTTCTCGAATGCCTGATTGGGCCGCGCTCAAGGGCGATCCCTATGCCTGCAGTGGCTGCAACCGACAAAAGAAATGCCAGAGGCAGGGGTAGTTTCGCTCCTGTGTACAGGGAAATCATGATCATTGCCCCAAGCATGACAAAATCTCCCTGAGCGAAGTTCACCAGTCCCGTGGCATTCTGGATGAGGCAGTAGCCGAGAGCGATGAGGGCGTAAATGCTCCCGTTGGTGACTCCTGAAAAGAAGAACTGTGGGACGAGAGAGAGTAACATGGGAAATGCCGGTCATCCATTTTCTGAAGATGATGGTGACCCTTTTGTCACCCGGTGATAAGGCGACAGGCCTCGATTCCCTTTCGCAGGGCGAGGAGGCTGATCTTCAGTTTTTCTCCTCCCAAGCGCACGAGAGTCTCTTCGACGTCGTCGGGACAGCAGAAAAGGGCTCCCGAGCCAACAGCATATCCTAGAAGGACCAGGTTGGCGGATACCGGCGAACCTATAGTGGAGGCGATTGCAGCAGCATCAACGGTCTCGGGAGAACTTGGCGACGTATGGGAACAGAAAGCGCGCCCATCATTCTTTAGATAGAATCCGTGCACGAGAAAGGCGTCCTGGTGAAGACCCAGGAAAACGTCTGCCCGGCCCGGCCTGATCAGTGGGCTGGTAAAGCCGGAGCCGATCTTCAGATGGCTGATCACGTTCCCGCCCCTTTGAGCCATTCCGTGAGTTTCGGACATGAGTATGGAATGGCCCAGGGCGAGAGCCGTTTCCGCCAGTAGTCGGGTGACAAAAAGAACTCCCTGCCCGCCTACACCGCTCAAGATAATCTGTTGCATAACCCCTCAGTTCTTTGCGTCCTCTAAACAGAGTCAATCGCAGTCAGTCTGCAATATGTCTTTTTCAAGGAATGTCGGCGGTTTTTCAGCATACGTTGTCCGGTGCGATTTCAAGGGCACCATGAGGACAAACATGAATGCACACCCCGCAACCGGTACAGAGAGTCTCATCGATCCTGATGGGCTCTTTCTCTCCCTGAGGCCGCAAAGCCGGGCACTCGAACTGCTTAATGCAAAAGTCGCAGGACTTGCATTTCTCGTTGACCCTGATCTTGAGGGGAACCCAGCTCTGCTCTT